>JANOEZ010000153.1:0-4044 GCA_031413335.1 Nitrospirota bacterium | reverse complement strand
GGCCGCCTCCGATCTGGACATGATCCTGCTGGCGACGTGCACGGGCGATGCGCCGCTGCCGTCCACGGCCTGCCTGATCCAACACCGTCTGGGCGCGACGAAGGCAGCCGCCTGCGATATCGGCGCGGCCTGCTGCGGGTTCGTCTATGCGCTGGCGGTCGGCGACGCCTATGTGAAAACCGGCCTGCGCCACGTGCTGGTGATCGGTTCCGAAGTCATGTCCTCGATCACCAACTGGAAGGACCGCAACACCTGTATCTTGTTTGGAGATGGCGCCGGCGCGGCCGTACTCAGCGCCACGAAGGAAGACCGGGGCATTCTCTCTTCGCATCTGCATTCCGACGGGTCGCTCTGGAATCTGATCTGCGTGCCGGGTGGCGGGTCGCGGATGCCGCCGACCGAAAAAATGCTGGCCGACGAGCTGCAGTACATCAAGATGAAGGGGAACGAAACCTTTAAAGTGGCGGTCAAGACGCTGGAGGAATCCGCCCATGAGGCGTTGAAGGCAAACGGACTGACGGTGGCCGATCTTGACGCCTACGTGCCGCACCAGGCCAATGCGCGGATCGTCAAGGCCGTGGCCAGCCGGCTGGAACTGCCGATGGAGAAGGTGGTCCTGAACGTGGACCGGTACGGCAACACCTCGGCGGCCTCGATTCCCATTGCCCTGGATGAAGCGGTTCGCGCAGGGCGGATCAAAAAGGGGAATCTTGTCATGATGGCGGCGTTCGGAAGTGGGCTGACCTGGGCGACATCGCTGGTTCGTTGGTAAAGACGTGAAGCGTATTCCCAGGATTCTTACGAACGACGCGTCACGAATGACGAACGACGTTTTTTCCGGTTGACATTGTGGCGATAATTCCCCCATATCATACGCCGTTATGGTTTCTGGAATAGGTCTGGTGTTTCCCGGCCAGGGGTCGCAATCGGTCGGGATGGGGCGCGCGCTGTACGACGCGCATCCCGTTGCGCAAGACATCTATCGGGACGCGTCGGCAGTGCTCGGCTACGATGTAGCCGAGTTGTGTTTTAACGGACCAGCCGAACGGTTGAATTCGACGGAATATACGCAGCCTGCGCTGTTGACGGCCAGTATCGCGGCGTTTCGAGTGTTGGAGCCGGCTGGCATCAAGCCGGTGGCGGTGGCCGGGCACAGTCTCGGTGAATATTCCGCGCTGGTGGCGGCCGGCGGGCTGACGTTCAAAGCGGCGGTTGCGCTGGTGCAGAAACGGGGCCGCTACATGGCCGAAGCGGTGCCGCCGGGCAGCGGGTTGGTGGCGGCGATTCTGGGCCTGGCGCCCGATGCCGTGCGCGACGCCTGTCGGGAAGCCTCGTCGGTCGGAGTGGTGGCAGCGGCGAACTTCAATTCTCCCGGGCAGGTGGTGATCGCGGGAGAAAGGGCGGCGGTCGAACGAGCGATCGAAGTCGCCAAGGCCAGGGGAGCCAAGAAGGCGATCCCGCTTCCGGTGAGCGTGCCGGTACACACGCCGCTGATGCAATCCGCGGCGGACCGGCTGGCGAAGGATGTCGAAACAACGGCCTGGTCGGATTTGAAGGCGCCGTTGATCAACAACGCCGAGGCAAAGGCCTTGCGGACGGCGTCGGAGGTGAAGGCTTCTCTGATCCGGCAACTGCCATCGTCGGTATTGTGGGAAGACTCGGTCAAGGCGATGCACGGCATGGGCGTGACGACCTTTGTTGAAGTCGGGCCCGGCACCGTGTTAAGCGGATTGATCAAACGCATCGTGCCGGACGCAAAAACGCTGAATGTGCAGGATCCGGCATCGCTCGAGGCGACGTTGAAGGCGCTGCAGGGATAAAAGATGGGTATGTCGTTGGCAGGCAAAACGGCTATCGTCACCGGAGCGGCGCAGGGAATCGGCCGGGCCATCGCCGAAGCGCTGGCGGCCGCCGGGGCCGACGTCGCCGTCGCCGATCTGGATCCAGGCCGGTCGCAGGATACGGTCACGGCCATCACTAGGATGGGCCGGCGGGCCATGAACATCAAGGTCAACGTCGCGAGCTGGGACGATGCCAAGGCGATGGTGGATCAGGTCGTGAAAGAATGGGGCAAGGTGGATATCCTGGTCAACAATGCCGGCATCACGCGGGACGGCCTGCTGCTCCGCATGAAGGAAGAGGATTGGAACCTCGTGCTGCAAGTGAATTTGAACGGCACGTTCAACTGCACCAAAGCGGTGCTCCAGCCGATGAGCAAGCAACGGTCCGGGCGGATCGTCAACATCGCCTCGATCGTGGGCGCGATTGGCAACGCCGGCCAGGCCAATTACGCGGCGTCCAAGGCGGCCGTGATCGGCTTGACGAAGTCGGTGGCGCGGGAATATGCCAGCCGGGCGGTCACGGTCAATGCCGTGGCGCCGGGTTTCATCGACACGGCGATGACGCAGCAATTGTCGGCTGAAGTGAAAGAGACGTTGTCCAAGCAGATCCCATTGGGACGGCTGGGGCAGCCGTCCGATGTGGCGGAGGCGGTGAAGTTTCTGGCCTCGGACGAGGCAGGGTACATTACGGGTCATGTGTTGCATGTCAATGGCGGCATGCACATGGCCTAGTGCGAATAGCACGAGGGGAGGTGTAGGACGCATGGCAGCAGATGGCAAAGTAGACGAAAAAGTGAAAAAGATCGTCGCGGAAAACCTCGGCGTGGAGGAGGACGAAGTCGTCCCGGACGCCAAGTTTGTGGACGATCTCGGTGCGGATTCCCTGGACACGGTCGAGCTGGTCATGGCCTTCGAGGAAGCGTTCGATATCGAAATCCCCGATGAGGATGCCGAAAAAATTCTCACGGTGGGCAAGGCCATCGACTACATCAAAGAAAAGATGTAACTCGGGCCGGTGCGGTCTATGACGGAGTACGGCAGACGTCGGGTGGTGGTGACGGGACTGGGGCTGATCACGCCCCTCGGGATCGGCGTGGCTCCCACCTGGAAGGCGCTCTGCGAAGGGCAGTCCGGCATCGGCCGTATCACGCGGTTCGATCCCACCGGCTATGCCGCTCAAATCGCGGGAGAAGTGAAGGGGTTCGATCCCGCCGCCTTCATCGAGAAAAAAGAAATCAAGAAGATGGATACGTTCATCCATTACGCCGTTGGCGCGAGCCAGTTGGCGGTGGATGATGCGGGGCTGAAAGTTGCGCCGGAGGAGGCCACGCGCGTTGGCGTCTATATCGGGTCCGGCATCGGCGGGCTGGGTTCGATTGAGCACTACGGGAAGGTGTTACAGGAAAAGGGCCCCGACCGCGTCTCGCCATTTTTCATCCCCATGACCATCATCAATCTGGCATCGGGGCAGGTGGCGATCCGATTGGGCGCCAAAGGGCCGAATTCCTGCGCCGTGACGGCCTGTGCCACCGGCAACCATTGTATCGGGGATGCGTTCCGGCTGATTCAGTTGAACGAGGCGGATGTCATGGTCGCGGGCGGAGCGGAGGCGGCGATCACCCCGCTGGGCGTCGCCGGATTTGCGGCATCACGTGCCCTCTCCACGAGGAATGATGAGCCGACCAAAGCCAGCCGGCCGTTCGACAAGGATCGGGACGGATTCGTGCTCGGTGAAGGGGCCGGCGTCGTTGTTCTGGAAGAATTGGAGCACGCCAAACGGCGCGGAGCCAGAATCTATGCGGAGCTGATCGGTTACGGCATGAACAGCGACGCCTATCACATCACGGCGCCGTCTGAAAACGGCGAAGGTGCGGTCCGCTGCATGGAGCTGGCGATCAAGGATGCCGGGATTTCCAAGAACGAGGTCGGCTACATTAACGCCCACGGCACATCCACGATGGCCGACGCGATCGAAACCAAGGCGCTCAAGCAGGTCTTCGGGGAGCAGGCCAAACGTATTCCGGTCAGCTCGACCAAGTCCATGACCGGCCATCTGCTGGGGGCCGCCGGCGGGATCGAAGCGGTCTTCAGCGTCCTGGCGATCTATCATAAGCTCCTGCCGCCGACGATCAACCTCGACCATCCTGATCCCGAGTGCGATCTCGACTACATTCCGTGGAAGGCGCGACCGGCGACGGTCACG
>JANOEZ010000152.1:0-2639 GCA_031413335.1 Nitrospirota bacterium | reverse complement strand
GCCCGAGCCGCGCCAACCAAGGAAACCGCTTCCAAAGGACTGAGTAACGAGGACTCAGGACTAAGAGAGAGGCTGAAGTGTCGAGCCTCAGTCCTGGCGCGATTGCGAGCCCGGCGAGGGCTGTGTTATAAAACGAATCGCCATGGCGCTCTTACCCATCGCAAAACTCGGCAATCCGATGCTGCGGCAGATCGCCGCGCCGATCGATGCCGGGGACATCGCCAGCCCGTCGTTCCAGCAGTTCATCGACGACATGTTTCACACGATGGCCGAGACCCACGGAATCGGACTGGCGGCGCCTCAAGTATCCCGGTCGCTCCAGGTCATCGTCATGGAATGTTCCGGCGAAGGCGGCTTCCCAAAAACCGTCCTGATCAATCCTGAAATCATTTTTTACGGCCCGCACCAGGTGGACAATTGGGAAGGCTGTTTGAGTGTGGACGGGCTTCGCGGCAGGGTGACCCGTCCGTCCATGGTGCGCGCGCGCGCGCTGGATCGACATGGACAGCCGCTGGACATCGAAGCGACCGGCCTCTACGCCGTCTGCATCCAGCACGAAATGGATCACCTGATTGGGAAAGTGT
The DNA here is from genome assembly GCA_031413335.1 of Nitrospirota bacterium. GTDB lineage: Bacteria > Nitrospirota > Nitrospiria > Nitrospirales > Nitrospiraceae > 2-02-FULL-62-14. Next base: position 2,055 of record JANOEZ010000152.1, on the reverse strand, counting down.
TCCTGGATCGCATGACCGATATGTCCACCCTGACCCAGCTCGATGAGTTCGAGCATTTCTGGAAGGAAGAGCATGCGACGGTCATCTGAACTAGTGTTGAGTGTTGAGTTTTTAGTTTTGCGTGCAACTCAAAACGTACAACGCATACCTTCCAACTCTCTGTGAAGGCTCTTTTCCGCGTCCTTCAATACCTCCGGCCCTATCGTCTGCTGGCCTGCATCACGCTGGCGAGCGCCATCGCGGCGACGGCCATGGATCTTGTGCCGCCATGGCTGATCAAAATCGTCATCGATGACGTCATCCAGGCGCATCGCTCCGACTTGCTGTGGTGGGCCGTGGCCGGCCTGGTCGGCGTCTACGCGCTGAAAAACGGCTTCACCTCCCTGCGCATCCGTCTCAACAACACCCTCGAGCAGCGCGTGGTGTGCGATCTCCGCAACCAGGTCTTTGCGGCGTTGCAACGTCTCTCGATCAGTTACTTCGAAAACCGTTCCTCAGGCGAGATCATGTCGCGGGTGACGAACGACACCGAGCACATGGAGCGCATTTTCGTGGACGGATTGGAAGGCATGCTGACGGCCGCCCTGACGCTGATCGGCATCACGATCATGCTCTTTGCGTTGAACTGGAAGCTGGCAGTCCTGTCGCTTCTGCCGATCCCGATTTTGATTCTCTCCGCGAGCCTCTTCACGAAGCGTGTCCATCGGTATTATCACGACGTCCGGCGGTATGCGGCCGAATTGAACGCCTATCTCCACGACGCGCTTTCCGGTATCAGGGAGACGATGGGATTCAACCGGCAGGCCTACGAGCAGGAGCGGTTCAATGACCGCAGCCGCCGGTACAGCGAGGGCAACCTCGACGTCATGCGCCTCTGGTCGCTCTATTCGCCCGGCATGATGTTCGTGGGCAGCATCGGCACGGTGCTGATCCTGTGGTACGGGGCCGGCGAGGTGGCGCGGGGGGCGTTGACGATCGGCGAGCTGGTGATGTTCCTGTCCTATCTGGCGTTGTTCTATGTGCCGGTGAATCAAATCCATTCGGTGAACCACATGCTCCAGCACGCGCTGGCCGGCAGCGAGCGGGTCTTCGAGATCCTCGATGCCAAATCGGAGGTGCAGGATCGGCCGGGTGCCGCCGTGCCGACGGCGCGGTTAGGCGGCGTGGTACGGTTCGACGAGGTGTCGTTCGACTACCGTCCCGACGTGCCGGTCTTGCAGAGCCTCACGCTGGATGTCAGGGCGGGCGAGCGCATCGCGCTGGTCGGCCCCAGCGGGGCCGGCAAGAGTACGATGCTCAAGCTGCTCATGCGTTTCTATGATGTGCGGGGCGGGGCGATTCTCCTGGACGGCTACGACCTCCGCGATCTTCCGCTGGCGTTTTTGCGCGGCCAGATCGGCTTCGTACAGCAGGAGCCGTTTCTGTTCAACGGAACCGTCAGGGAGAACATCGTCTACGGCGATCTCGACGCCGATCAGACCAGAATCGAAGACGCGGCTCGCGCGGCGCGCGCGCACGAGTTCATCAGCGAATTGCCGGATGGCTACGACACTTGGATCGGCGAACGGGGCGTGAAGCTGTCGGTCGGGCAGAAGCAGCGGGTGTCCATCGCGCGCGTGTTGCTGAAAAATCCTCCGCTGGTCGTCTTCGACGAGGCCACGTCGAACATCGACACCGAGACCGAGGTCAAAATTCGCGAGGCGCTCGAGAATCTGACCAGGGGCCGCACCACCTTTATCATTGCGCACCGCCTGTCTACGCTGCACAATGTGGACCGGATCGTCGTGATGGACCGCGGCCGGATTGTGGAACAGGGAGTCCATCAGGAACTGCTGACCCCTGGGCGGCCTCTACGCCGGCCTCTATGAAGCCCAGTTTCAGGCATAGTTCCGTTTCGACGAGCGTAGAGGACCGTATGGTCGCTGACAACGCACTGCCTGAGCGCATTCAGTATTTCTACACGTTTCAATTCGCGAATGGGGTTGAACAACGGTTCGAGGTCAGCTTGAATGCGGCGACCCTGGAGTTGGCGCCGAACGCGAGTGCGCCCAAGCC
>JANOEZ010000151.1:0-1306 GCA_031413335.1 Nitrospirota bacterium | reverse complement strand
GCATCGCATCGTACGGCCGGCACGGACGCTGTAGAGTCTGCCATCGGGACGCCCACACTGATGGAACGTCATCTAACACGAGGGGTCTTCAGAGTGTCTAGCGAGGTGACTGACAGGCAGATTGTGTTATATAATTCGTGTGGGGGTATCGGGGAAGATCATGGATATGAATACACGCATGATCGTCGTCACCGGAACGCTGCTGGCAGCGGCGTGCGCGGCTCAGGCCCAGTCGGATTTATTCCGCTGCAAGCAGGCGGACGGCACCATCCGGTTCAGCGATTACGGTGGACCGGGCTGCAGCAAGGGAGACTATAAGGGGGACGTGCAGCACGTCGAACGGGAACCGTCCTCGAACGTGCCCGCCGCGGTCGCGCCACCGGCGCCGGACACGCGCCCACTTCCCTCCGCGGGCATCGGCCCCAAGCGATCATTCCAACCGTTTCCTGCGGCCACGCGGTCCATTCCTTCTCTGGCCGTGCACGATTTGCCGCCTCAGCTTAAGGCCAAGGGCTGGTCCATCCCGAACAAGGGGGACATCACCATCGTGCAGTTGGCCGTCAGTCATCTGCCGGCTGGAAACGGCCCGAAGTTTTCATCGGACAATCATTTTCGTGGCGAAGCCAGGGCCGCGCTGGAGACCGCCGCCTATGCGGCCGCCAAGGCGGTGCAGTACGATCCCAAGTATCTCAATGTGGAACTGACGCTGCCCGTCGGTTTTCGCGCGATGCTGGGTGTGAGCGTGGATGGGCCAAGCGCCGGCGTGGCCTGGACGGTCGCCATTGTGTCGGCCATCCTCGGCGATCCTCTGCGATCGGACGTCTGTCTGTCAGGCACGATGGGGCTGGATCTGAACGTCGGGCCGGTGGGCGGGCTCGAGTACAAGATTGAAGGCTGCCACATGCTGCGGGATTTTCGGGAGTTGCTGTTGCCGGCCGGCCAGAATACGTTTGTGATCAAGGATAAGGGGATGTCCAGCTCCATCAAGGTCACGGAAATTGCGACGCTGGCCGAGGCTTATCAGATTGCCACAGGGCGGGAACTGCGCTCCCTGTAAGCGGAGAGGTGCCGGATGATTATCGGCGTGCCCAAGGAAGTGAAGGATCATGAGTTCCGGGTGAGCCTGACACCGGACGGCGCGCGGACTCTGTGCGCAATCGGACATACCGTGTGGGTGGAGCCGTCGGCGGGTGTCGGCAGCGGTTTTTCTGACGAGGAGTACCGCAAGGCCGGCGCGCGCCTGGCCGCATCGACAGAGCAGGTGTTTCGCGAGGCCGAGCTGATCGTCAAGGTGAAGGAGCCGCAG
>JANOEZ010000150.1:0-10387 GCA_031413335.1 Nitrospirota bacterium | reverse complement strand
TATGCGCTGGGCGGGGTCGTGGTGCCGGGCGAACAGCGCGGCCAGGGGCTGGGATGGCCGACGGCCAACCTAACGCTGCCGCCGGGCCGGGTGATTCCTGCGGACGGCGTCTATGCGACCAAAACCATGTGGGGGACGCGCACGTTCGAGTCGGTGTCGTACATCGGGACGCGGCCGACGTTCGGGGCCGGGGAACGGCTGCTCGAAGTGTCGCTGCTCGACGCACAGGAGAATCTGTATGGCCAGACGATCCGTGTGGAGTTTGTCGAACGGGTGCGGGAGGATCAGACATTCCACAGCGCGGAAGAGTTGTCGGCCCAAATCGAACGTGATGCCCGGCAGGCGCGGCAGGCCCTGAAGGCCGAGCCTCAGCCTGTCCCCGGTGTGTGAACACGCTATGGTGACGATGTCCCAACTGGAGCGCACAGCCATCCGGCACAAGCTTGAGCGGCACGTGGCCGCGTCGGCCCGGACCCGGCAGCTCTTTGCCGCGGGAGACCATCTGCTGGTGGCGGTCTCGGGCGGGCCGGATTCGGTCGCGTTGTTATCGGTGCTGGCTTCCCTCGCGCCGTCGAAGCGGCTGACGGTGTCGGCGCTCCATGTTAATTATGGGCTCAGAGGGAAGGAATCAGAGGAAGATGCGCGATTCGTGTCTTGCCTCTGCGCCGAACTGGGCGTGCCGTTGACCTGCGCGCGGATCGATCTCTCGTCTCCACCGAACAGACGCAAGGGCATGTCCTTGCAGGCCCGCGCGCGGGACGCGCGCTATGCGGCGTTGCAGCGCGCGGCGGCCGTCCTCGGCGCGTCGAAAATCGCGCTGGGCCATACGGCCGACGATCAGGCAGAAACGCTGCTCATGTGGATGCTGCGCGGATCCGGCGCCGCCGGCCTGGCCGGCATCCGTCCTGTGCGCGATGCCGTCTATGTGCGTCCGTTACTCGATGTCAGCCGTGCCGACGTGCTGGCCTATGTGAACGCCAAAGGCCTGGCGTTCCGGATGGATTCCAGCAACGCCAAGCCGGTGTACCTGCGCAACCGCATTCGCCACGAACTCCTGCCGCTGCTCAAGCAGTTCAACCCCGCCGTGGTGGATGCGCTCACGCGCCAGGCGGACATTCTGCGCGATGAAGACGCGTGTTTTGATCAGTGGGTGTCGGACTGGGTTGGCCGGAATGTACTGACGGGCGAAGACTTGTCCCTGGCGGTTCCGCGCGCTGCCCTGTTGGAACTGCCGGTTGCGCTTCAGCGCCGTGCTATCCGCCGGGTGGTGCAGCAGGTGGCAGGCGGGCCTCACGGTCCCACGTTTGGCGCAGCCGAAGCCGTCCTTGAAAAAATTGTGCGGGGGCGATCCGGTTCGTCGCTGGCTCTGCAAGGCGCGTGCGTCGTGAGGGACTATCAGTATGTCAGGTTTTTCCCCGAGCGAAGCCCGGGCCGGCATCACAGCGGGCGTGTACCGCCTCGGGCGGTTAGTGTGTGCGCGGACATTCCGTCCACCGTGGTCTGGCCGCCGACCGGGCAGGCCATTCGCTTTCGTTATTCGGACGCGGAGGACGGGCTGGCTCCTGCCGGGCGGCAGATCGCGAGGTTCGATGCCGATCGGTTTACGCCTCGGCTCGAAGTCCGGTCCTGGCAGACGGGCGATGTGTTCCATCCGCAAGGGATGGCCGGGCGCCGGAAGAAGCTGCAAGACTATTTTACCGACATCAAACTGCCTCGCGAGCGGCGGGCCGAAGTGCCGTTGCTGGTCTCGCCGGAGGGCATTCTCTGGATCGTGGGGCATCGGGCGGACCAGCGCTTTCGCGTGACGCCGTCCACGCGGCACATTGTGATGGCGGAGATCGAGCCGGCCGGAACGGACCGTGAGGGGAAGGACTGAGACATGGAGAAGATTTTTGGACGTCCGATCGTCACGCAGGAGGACATGAAGCGCCGTATCGAGGAATTGGGACGGCAGATTGCCTCGGACTATGCGGGCAAGGACCTGATTCTCGTCGGGATCCTGAAGGGGGCCTTCGCGTTTTACGCCGATCTGGCCCGTGCCATCCGGACGCCGTTGCGCGTGGATTTTCTGATCGTCACCAGCTACGGCTCCAAGGCGAAGACGTCGGGGAAGGTGAAACTGCTCACCGATCTGACGGAAGACATCAAGGGGCGTGACGTCTTGCTGGTGTAGGACATCGTGGATTCCGGGCTGACCGTCCAGTATCTGGTCAAGACCCTGTCGAAGCGCAAGCCCCGATCCATCAAGGTCTGCGCGTTGTTGAGCAAGCCGGAACGGCGGCACGTTGCCGTCAAGGTGGATTATGTCGGGTTCGAGATTTCCAATAAATACGTCGTGGGCTATGGGCTCGATTACCAGCAGCAGTACCGCAATCTTCCCTACCTAGCGGTGCTCGATCAAGTGGATGAAGAGGGGCGGAAGTCGTAACGTAGTAATATTGTGCGCATCCGGCGCCCTGTGTTAGGATGACACAATTGTCAGTGGTAGATTCGGCTGCGAGTTGGTGACGAGGAGGCTGGATGAATTCGTCGCGGGTCAAAAATCTTCTCTTTTGGGTTGTCGTTGGGCTGTTCATGATTCTGCTGTTCAATCTGTTCAGCGTGACGCCCCATGTCCAGGAAGAAGAGGTGATCTTTAGCGAGTTCATGGCCAAACTGGACAACGGCGAGGTGACCAAGGTCATCATCAAGACCAACCACATCAGCGCCATTCTGAAAAACGAAACCCGGATCAAGGCCTACCTGGCGGAGTATCCCGATCTGGTCAAAGTGCTGCGCGAGCGGAATGTCCAGATCGAAGCCAAGCCGCCGGATGAGAGCCCCTGGTACATCACCTTTCTGGTGACCTGGGGTCCGTTTGTCCTGTTCCTCGGCCTCTGGTTTTTTCTCATGCGCCAGATGCAGATCGGCGGGAACAAGGCGCTGTCGTTCGGCAAGAGCCGGGCCCGGATGCTGACGGAGGAGCGTAAGAAGATCACGTTTTCAGACGTGGCCGGCATTGATGAAGCCAAGGAAGAAGTGTATGAGATCATCGAGTTTTTGAAAGACCCGAAAAAGTTTCAGAAACTGGGCGGCCGGATTCCCAAGGGCGTACTGATCGTCGGGCCTCCCGGTACGGGCAAGACGTTGCTGGCCAAGGCCATTGCCGGGGAAGCGGGTGTGCCATTTTTCAGCATCAGCGGATCGGATTTCGTCGAGATGTTCGTGGGCGTCGGCGCCTCGCGTGTCCGCGATCTCTTCGAGCAGGGCAAGAAGCATGCGCCGTGCATCATTTTCATCGACGAAATCGATGCCGTGGGCCGGCTGCGTGGCGCGGGACTCGGCGGGGGACACGATGAGCGGGAGCAGACGTTGAACCAGTTGCTCGTGGAGATGGACGGATTTGATACGAACGAAGGCGTCATCCTGATTGCCGCGACCAACCGGCCGGATGTGCTCGATCCGGCGCTGCTGCGTCCGGGGCGTTTCGATCGCCAAGTTATCGTGAACCGGCCGGATATCCGTGGAAGGGCCGAGATCCTCAAGGTCCATACCAAGAGAGTGCCGGTGGCTGCGGATGTCGAGCTGGAAAAGATCGCGCGTGGGACGCCCGGATTTTCCGGCGCGGATCTCGAAAATCTGATCAATGAGGCCGCCTTGTGGGCGGCCCGGCAGGATAAGAAGGCAGTCGAGAGCGTGGACTTCGAGATGGCGAAGGACAAGGTGCTCATGGGCGCGGAGCGCAAGAGCATGGTCCTGACCGACGAAGAGAAGCGCGTGACGGCGTTTCATGAGGCGGGGCATGCCTTGATGGCCAAGCTGCTGCCTGGAACGGACCCGGTGCACAAGGTCACGATCATTCCACGAGGCCGCGCGCTGGGCGTGACGATGCAGTTGCCCACCGACGACCGGCACAATTTCTCCAAGGACTTTCTCTACAATACTCTGGCGATCCTCATGGGAGGCCGTGTGGCCGAAGAGTTGATCTTTAAGAACATTACGACCGGCGCCGGCAACGACCTTGAGCGGGCCACCGACCTCGCGCGCAAAATGGTCTGCGAATGGGGGATGAGCGAAGCGCTCGGGCCCCTGACGTTCGGGAAGAAAAACGAAGAAATCTTCCTGGGCCGGGAAATCGCCACGCATCGCGACTTCAGCGAGCAGGTCGCCGAGCAGATCGACGGCGAAGTCAAGCGCCTGGTCACGGAAAACTACGATCGGACCAAGCGGCTGCTGACCGAGCACATCCATATCCTGAAAGCGCTGGCCGAGGCGCTGTTGGAAAAGGAAGTGCTCGATGCGCTGGAAATCGAAAAAATCGTGCAACAGGGGCTGCCCCAGCCCACGCCTGCCTGAAACGATCCTGATTCCTGCGATGCATTCGTGCAATCGGCGCGGACGCATCGTGCGCTCGACTCACTGAGTGTGATGCCGCAAACGCAAAGCCATTCCGTTCCCATCCTGTTGATGCGCGGTCGTCGGCTTGTGCTCGACCGTCCGCTGGTCATGGGCGTGCTGAATGTCACGCCGGATTCGTTTTCTGACGGAGGGCGGTATCTCGATCCCGACGCAGCCGTCAAGCATGCACTGGAGATGGTTGAGGAAGGCGCGGACCTCATCGACATCGGCGCCGAGTCTTCCCGTCCCGGCGCGGAACCGGTATCGGAAGCGGAGGAGCTCCACCGACTGATTCCTGTCGTGCAGGAGGTCTGCAGGCACGTGTCGGTCCCGGTGTCGGTGGACACCACCAAGGCGGCGGTGGCCAGGGCCGCGATCGAAGCCGGCGCAGCCGTAGTCAACGACATCAGCGCGGGCCAGGCTGATCCAGCGATGACCGGCGTGGTGGCGGAGGCCGGCGCAGGGCTCGTCCTGATGCACAGGCAGGGGACACCGCAGACCATGCAGCGGGCTCCTCAGTACGGATCGGTTGTGGATGACGTGCGTGATTTTCTGCGTGGACGAATGCAGGCGGCCGAACAGGCGGGCATTGCGGCCGAGCAGATCTTGCTTGACCCAGGCATCGGATTTGGGAAAAATCTCGAACATAATCTCACGTTGCTTGCCGGGCTCGACGCGTTTCAATCGTTGGGACGTCCGATTCTCGTCGGAGTGTCCAGAAAGGCATTTATCGGCGAAGTGTTGGGCCGGCGGACCGACGACCGGCTCATGGGAACGGCGGCGGCGGTGGCGGCCGCATTACTTCGTGGAGCCGGAATGGTCCGAGTGCATGATGTCAAAGCCATGCAGGATGTCGTGAGGATGATCCATGCGATCCAAACCCGTACGACCCGCTAAAGCGACGAAGACGGCAAAAGCCAGAACTCTGTTCGGTACGGACGGGGTGCGGGGCGTCGCCAATCTCGAGCCGATGACCAGCGAAACGGCGATGAAGCTGGGCCGGGCGGCCGCCTATTTATTCAAGCGCCGGGCCGGCCGGCACCAGATTGTCATCGGCAAGGACACCCGCCTGTCGGGCTATATGCTGGAATCGGCATTGACGTCCGGCATCTGCTCCATGGGGGTGGATGTCGCGTTGATCGGTCCCATGCCCACGCCGGGGATCGCGTTCCTGACCCGCAGCCTGCGGGCGGATGCCGGCGTCATGCTCTCCGCGTCGCACAATCCCTATCAGGACAATGGCATCAAGTTCTTTTCCAGCGACGGACTCAAGTTGCCTGATGAGTTCGAGGCCAGGATGGAATCGCTGATCACGTCGAATGAGATCGAACATCACCGGCCGACTGCCGACGCGGTCGGGAAGGCCTATCGCATTGACGACGCCGAAGGGCGGTACATCGAGTTTGTGAAACGTTCGATCCCGCGCGATCTCGATTTTCAGGGTTTGAAGGTCGTCGTCGACTGCGCGCATGGCGCGGCCTACAAGGTGTCCCCAAAAGTTCTGCGGGAGCTGGGCGCGACGGTCTGGGTGATTGGGGACAAGCCGGACGGAACGAACATCAACGCGGGCTGCGGGGCCGTGTATCCCGCGCGGTTGCAGGGGGCGGTGCGGGAATACAAGGCGGATATCGGCATCGCGCACGACGGAGACGCGGACCGGGCGATTTTTGTCGACGAGCAGGGGCGATTGGTCGACGGCGATCATGCCATGGCTGCGCTTGCGCTGGATCTGCACGCGCACGGCGAGCTGAAGAAGAAGACCGTGGTGGGGACTGTGATGAGCAATTTTGGCCTTGAGCGGACGCTGGCGAAGGCCGGCATCAAACTGGTCCGCACGGCGGTCGGCGACCGGTATCTGCTGGAAGCCATGATGGCCGGCGGGTACAACTTCGGCGGGGAACAGTCCGGGCATCTGATTTTTCTCGACCACAACACGACGGGGGACGGCCTGATTTCTGGATTGCAAATATTGTCGCTCATGAAGCGGTCGGGTCGGTCCTTGTCGGATCTGGCCAAGGTGATGGCGCCGGTTCCGCAAGTACTGCTGAATATTGCCGTAAGCCAAAAACCGGATCTGGGCGAGGTGCCCGGGTTCCAGCAGGCCCTCCGGAAAGGCGAGGCCAAGCTCAACGGCCGGGGACGGGTCCTCGTCCGTTATTCCGGCACGGAGCCGCTGCTTCGCATCATGGTCGAGGGAGAGGGCGAAGCGCTCATCCGTTCCGTCGCCGAAGATCTGGCCGGCGCCGTTCGTGCGCGTTTGGGGTAACGGCGGTTGTTTCTGCTGTTTACCGGCGCCGTGCTGCTCGGCGTGGTGCTGGGTTCCTGCCTGGTGTATGTTCCTCTGCTCGTCCTCTTCTGTCTGATCCTTTCGGCAATCTGTCTGACGATCGGTGAGCGGCGTGGTTGGCTGACAGTCGGCGAAGGCGCCGTTCTGTACGGGGCCCTGCTGGGCGGCGTGCTGCTCTGGGCAATCTCTGCATGGGATGGGGCGGGATCTTCGCTGGCTGCGCTCGAAGAGCAGGGATCGATGCCGGTGAGGGGGACGATCGTCGAGCCGCCGGTGCATGCGTCGAATCGTGAAATGATGATTCTCTCGGTATCCGGGGTCGGGGAGGGAGAGACCAGACAGTCTCTGCATGGCCGGTTGCGCCTCACGTGGCGCGAACCGGATCGGACGTTTCTTCCAGGCGACGAGATCAGCTTCACAGCGCGTGTGCATCCCCCGTCGGGAACGCGGAATCCCGGCGGGTTCGACTATGGCGCGTATCTGGTTCAGCAGGGAATCGATGCGGTGGTGTCCGTGTCCGGTCCGGGACGCGTGGCGCTTGTGGCCACGCCATCCCGTTTCTCGCAGTGGATGCCTTGGCGGATCGTCGAGCAATGGCGCGAGCGCATCCGGCAGGCCGCGCTGACATCACTTTCCGATCCCGCACGAGGCATCTTTCTCGGTATCATCATCGGGGAGCAGGGCTATCTGGCGGACGAGGTTCGGGATGCCTTCATGGCCACCGGGACGGTCCACATTCTTTCGATCTCCGGCTCGCATCTTGGACTGGTCGCCTTTCTGTCGTTCATGCTGATGAAGGGTGTCTGCCGCGTCCTGCCGGCCATGTGGTTGCTGTCCCTGTCGCGGTCCATCACGCCCACGCGCCTGGCGGCGGGCGCGACGATCGTACTGGTGACGTTTTACACGTTGCTGGCCGGGGCGGAGGTGGCGACGGTTCGCTCGCTGGTCATGATTGCAATCGTCATGCTGGCGGTATGGCTGGGACGGACGCACGATCTGCTTCGCGCCGTCGCCTGTGCCGCGCTGCTGCTGGTTGTGCAGAACCCGCGCGCGATCTACGACATTTCGTTCCAGCTGTCGTTTATGGCCGTCGTAGCCATTGCGTTGGTGATCCGTGTGCGTGCCGGCGATGAGGCGGACGGGCTGCCGCCTCAGCACACGTCGGTCTGGGACATAGCCGGAATGCGGTTGCGGGATTACCTGTGGCTGACCGGCGGCGTCACGCTGGCGACGTTGCCGCTGGTGGCCTATCACTTCAAGCAGATCGCGTGGCTGGGTGTGCTCGTCAATGCGCTGGTGGTGCCTTTGGCCGGGTGCGTTCTGGTTCCGCTGGGCTTGGGCTCGGCCATCTGGCTGCTGGTCACCGGTCAGGAGTCGCTTCCCGCCGCTTCTTTGAATCAGGTTCTCTCTGAGTTCATGTCGAATATTGCGGCCCTGTGTGCGAAGACGCCGGGCGCCGAGTGGCATGTCGCCTCGCCGACGGTCATGGCGATGGCGGCATTCTACCTGTTGCTTGCTGGTGCGATCTGGTCGGTTGCCGAGGGGCGCAGCCTGTGGCGGCGGCGCGGCTGTCTCATCGGCGTGATGCTCCTGCTGGGATGGTGGGGATGGTCGCCTCGCGACTTGCCGGGCGAGGATGCCGTCCGGGTGACCTTTTTGGATGTGGGGCAGGGCGATGCCTGCTTGCTTGAATTGCCGGACGGTCAAACGGTCCTGATCGACGCAGGGACGCGATACGACACGCTCGATATGGGGCGCGCTGTCGTGGGGCCATATCTATGGGAGCGAGGCATCACCCGCCTCGATCATGTGATCGCCACGCATCCGCAGTTGGACCATGTCGGAGGGCTGGCGTGGGTGGTGCGGTCATTTGACGTGGGCCGATATTGGAGCAACGGGGTGACGCGAGAGGAACCGTTTTATCGGCGACTGCACGACACGTTGCAGGCGCAGGGTCTTCTTGAAGAACGGGCGGAGGAGGGACAGGCCATCATCGACACGGGGCGGTGCCGGTTGGATGTGCTGAATCCGCCGGCCGATCCCGGCCGTATCTTGCAGAAGCGTAGCGCCGGGGGAACATTGAGCGGGAGTGTCCTGAACAATCTGTCCATTGTGACCCGGCTGCAGTGTGGGGGACAGACATTTGTCCTGACGGCAGATGCCGAGTCCGACGCGCTGGCGAGGCTGCACCGTCTGCAGCCGCTTGCGCGCGCGACGATTCTCAAGGTGCCGCATCACGGCGCGGCGAGCTCGCTGTACAGGCCGTGGATCGAGGAGACGGGGGCACAAGCCGCCGTGGTGTCGGTGGGGCGGCGCAATGCCTATGGCCATCCATCTCCGAATGTTGTCACGGCTTATCAGGAGGCGGGGGTTCACTTGCTGCGCACGGATCACGATGGCGCCGTGTGGATCACGGCCCGGCTATCCCGTCCGGAGTTGCGCATTGAGACGGCTCAGGATGCCAGGCTTGCTGCGATTCCAATCGATGCTATTTTTGGCAGTGCCATTTTGGGGCCAGGCGAGCGCAGAAATTACGGGCGGCTTTTGAAGTAAAGGGTTATCTAGCCTGGAAGCTAAAACACTTTGACAAAACAATGAGTTATGAGTACAGTGCATGCATATATGATAGGTTCGTTTCGGAGCCGTGCGAGAAGGGGTCGCGTGCAGAGTATTTCCTGCCAGCAGAGCCATCCCCATTGTTCACATTCCATACGTAGCCAGATCAGGCGAGAGAACAGACGCGCGTTACGATGGTACGCATGAACGACATCATACGAGAGCCGGGCGGAAATTCCGGCGGTCAGGAGCCGGTGTCGTTCCGGTCGCTTGCCGCTATCGCCGTTCCGGCTTCCTACACGGGACCGGACTGGTATCGCATGGCCGAAGAGGCGCTGGGCCGTCTGGTGCCCTCAGGCCAGCCAGCCAATCCGTTTCAGCTCGAAGGGTTGGCGCGTGTGGCCATGATGGAGGAGTTCACGAAGATTGCCACGGGATTTGTCGATGCGCTCCAGCAAAGCGATCATTTTCTGGCCAAGGCCATGGCGGGGAAAAAGGGATCGCCGATTATTTCCAACATGGTCAACGTGTCCATTTTGGCTACGAAACTGGGCATGGGGATCGGTTATCAGCGCGAGGCCCTGATCGGCCTTGCCCTAGCCGGCCTGTTGCACGATGTCGGCATGCTCCAGTTGCCGGAATCGCTGTTGTCGAATCCCGGCAAGCTCAGCGAAGCAGATCGGGCGCAGATCCGGCAGCATCCCGAAATCGGATTTCAGATGTTGAGCAAGCTGGGCGTGCAATATGCCTGGCTGGCGCAAGTCGCCTGGCAGGAGCATGAGCGGTGGAGTGGGCAGGGCTACCCTCGGGGGCTCAAGGGCGATCAGATCCATGAGTATGCGCGCATTATCGGGATCGTGGATATTTTCGATGCGCTCATGAGCCCGCGTCCGTACCGACGGCGGATGTTGCCACATGAAGCGATTCGGGAGTTGCTCACTGCCGAAAAGACGGCCTTCCCCGGTCCAATCATCAAGGTGCTGGTCCAGCAGTTCTCGCTCTTCCCGTTGGGCACGATGGTGCAGCTGAATACCGGCGAGGTCGGCGTCGTGACGCAGCTGAATCCGCGATACCCCTTGCGTCCCGTAGCCCGGCCGGGCCAGCCACCACCATGCACAACATGAGTTCCGCCACTTGCAAGTACTCGCTCCTGATGTCGGCTTTCTG
>JANOEZ010000149.1:0-1106 GCA_031413335.1 Nitrospirota bacterium | reverse complement strand
ATGCCGGCGGGCTGGGACAGCCGGTGACGTACGGGAAGATGCTTCCGACAGGGCCTGGTGCGGTGGCTCAACCGAAGGTAGGCATGTAATAACTGTACAGCACCGAAGGTGAAACAACTATCCGCCGCGATGTGATGAAGCGCGGCAAGTTCAACATAAGGTCGGCATGGAGGAATGTATGATTCGACAGGGTATGAGAAGTGCGCTGATGGTCACAGGGGTTTTGGCGTTGGCGGCCTGTTCGCCGACCATTTCAGGGCAGGTCAAAGACGATGCCAGCGTGACGGGGCAGACGCAGAAGTTGGAAGCGGCGGGGGCCAATTACCATGGCCCGGCCTACACGGTTGCCATCCTCAAGTTTGCGAATAAGACGCCGTCCAAGGTGCTGGGGATCGGAGAAGCAGCGACGGATATTTTGAGGACGCAGCTCAAGGCCGCCGGTCTGGAGCCGATCGACATCAGCGAAGATGCCATGCAACAGCAGGAAGAGTTGATCAAGCATCAGCAGACGGGCGCGGTCAAAAAAGGGAAAAAGGACGCGGCGGAGGGGTTCGAGTCCCTGGATTACCGCGTGCAAGGCGCGATTACGGCCTATTCGGAAGCCGAAGAAGGGTCGGATATGCTGATCATTCAGAAAAAGACCCAAATTGCCCGCGTCACTGTGGATTATTCGCTGATTGACATCGCGACGGGTAAGAGTCTTCTGGCGGAATCCGGCGCGGGAGAATACAAGAAAGAAACCGGCGGTATGCTGGGTTTCGGGTCTCGCTCCACAGCTGATGTGGGTTTGCGGGACGGCGCGCTGCGGGACGCCTTCTCGAAAGTACTGGAGAAGATGATCAACAAACTGACCAGCCTGCCCTATCAGAGCAAGATCATGTTGGTCGAGGGGCCGACGGTCATCATTCGAGCAGGTGAGAAGTCCAAGCTGGCGGCGGGAACGAAGCTGGGCGTCTATCGTGCAGGGCAGGATTTGATCGATCCGGAAACGGGCCGTTCGATGGGCAAACGAGAAAAATTGATCGGAGAGATCACGCTGATGAGCCACCAGAATGACCGGATCTCAGAGGCCAAGATCACATCAGGGACGGGATTCGCGACCGGCG
>JANOEZ010000148.1:0-1896 GCA_031413335.1 Nitrospirota bacterium | reverse complement strand
CTTGATCTTGGAATCCACCGCCATGACGTCGAGTTCGTCCTGGGTGTAGGCGCGCCCGAACTCGGCCGCGAACGCGAAATTCCAATCCGGATGCCTGAACTTGGCGTCGCCGTCCAGCAGCGTCACCGCGTCCAGCGCGATCAATTCTCCGTCGCTCTCGCGGGCCACGACCGGGTTCACTTCCAGGTACTGCGCATCCTCGCTGTCGAAGCAGGTGAACATTTTTCCGGCGAACTCCGCCACTTTCTTCACCAGCCCGCCGGAGAACCCCGCCTCCTTCGCCAGCTTCTCCAGCGCGGCTTCGGACGGTTTCTCGCCGACGTCTACCTGTAACTTCTTGACGCGATCCCAGTTCGATTCCACTTCGATGCCGCCGCAATTGGCGACCAGCACCTCGGAGCCCTCGCGCGTGGACTTCACGGCGACGTAATACTCCTCCTTGTGCGGGACCATCTCGGAGACGATGACCTGCATGACGGTGATGCTGCCGACCTGGCGGCCGAGCATCTCCTTCGCCGCCGCCACCGCGCCTTTCAGATCCAGCCCGACCTTCACGAGGCCCAGCTTGAAGCGGGACCCCATCGCCTCATGCGCCTTGGCAACCAGCTTGGATTTCTTCATCCACTCGTTGGCCTCGCCGAGCTTCGCCAACTCATCCACCGACGTCACGACCACGTAGTGGGGCACCGCAATTCCCCACTTCTTCATCAGCCCCATCCCGGGACCTTCGAGCACCTTGGCCATCGCGTACTCCTTACGTATCTGGAAAACTGCGTTTGTCCTGCGAAAAGGGAAGTGGAGTCTAGCGGAATTGCCTGGCAGACTCAATCCACCAAACGGACTAATCGGCCTAGGCAAAAGACCTACCGCTTTCGCCTTTCTGGACCACCCTAACTGACTGAAATTAAAGAAGAAGACTTTCGAGTGTAGGCAGCTACCTGAGCAGAGTCAAGGGAGAAATTTGACGGTTGGATAGCATAACTAGATGAAATACCAACGATATATCAGCATTACTTTCGCTGACACATGGGACAATAGAACGAGCTGCGCTGATCGGAACCGCGCAGTCGTTTAATGATGCCGCCGCAGTCGGACGGGCAACGCGTTCCTGCTTTGCCGTAGACGAGATGCCTGCGTTTGTAGCGACCTTCGCTGCCGTCCGGCGCGAAGAAGTCGCGCACGCTGGAACCGCCGTCCTTGATCGCCTGTGCCAGCACCTGCTGCATGACGCGGTAGAGCCGCCGCAGAGCCGGCTCGGTCACGCGGCCGGCTAGACGAGCCGGGTGGAGCCTGGCGCGGAACAGAATTTCATTCGCATAGATATTCCCAATACCCGCGATCACTTGCTGGTGCATGAGGAGGGGTTTGAGGCGCCCGCGTCGCATCGTGATCAAGTTGCGGAAGTCCTCCCACGAGACGGTCAGAGGATTGCACCCGAAGCGGCGCGCTACGAACTGCTCAAGACCAGGACGGTCCAGCAGATAGAGCCGCCCGAAGCGGCGCGGATTCCAATAGCGAAGATCCGAGGCCTGCCCTCCGTCCAGCGCGAGGATGAGATGCGTGTGTTTCTGATAGCGCGGCGCCAGCGGACCGAACAGCAGCAGACCGGTCATGCCCAGTTCGGCAAGGAGGTAGCGCGTCTCCTGCGCTTTCTCAAGCGCGATTGCCACGCTTTTCCCGTGGCGATCGATCCCAGTCACCTTTGCGCCACGATACCACGGCAGCGTGGACAGTCCCTGTCGAACCATATCCTCGCGGCCCAGCCAACTCTCTTTAATGGTGGCGCCGAGGATGCGTTGCCGCAGTTGCCGGGCGACGACTTCCGCTTCGGGCAGCTCAGGCATGAGGAGGCTGTTCCTTGCGACCGCTCGCTCGCATCTGCAGGACGGATTGAAT
>JANOEZ010000147.1:0-1795 GCA_031413335.1 Nitrospirota bacterium | reverse complement strand
GTCGGGGCCAGGTCCTGGGCGCCGAGTTCCTTCAGCTCATCGGCAAGGACAGCCTCAAGCCCGCGAGGGCATGGCGTAAAAAACTGCTCTCGCGAGCTGTCCATATGGAGAGGCTACTTGATGCCCAGCAGTTCGACGTCGAAGATCAACGTGGCGTTGGGCGGAATCTTCCCACCAGCTCCGCTGGCGCCATAGCCCAGTCCGGGAGGAATTGTCAGCTTGCGCTTGCCGCCGACTTTCATGCCCTGCACACCTTCATCCCAGCCCTTGATGACCCGCCCCATCCCCAACGGAAACTCGAACGGCTGCTTCCGGTCCACGCTGGAATCGAACTTCTTCCCGTCCGTCAGCCAACCGGTGTAATGCACGCTGACGGTCTGGCCCGCCTTGGCTTCGGCGCCGGTGCCGACCGTGAGGTCGTCATATTTCAATCCCGAGGGTGTCGTAACTTCGGCCATGTCTGCTCCTTGGTTAAAGGTACGGTCAGTTTAAATTGATGAGATCGAGCCGGAAATTTTCCTGATGTTCGGCATGGTGGAACTTGAAGCCAGCCGGCTCCTGGTAATCCATGGTAATGCCGTCCAGACGCGCCGCACTGGTGCCGGCAACTGCCACCGTCAGGCCGTCGACTGTCTGGACGTGATCGTCCGGCTGGACCTTATCCTCCAGGGTGAGGTTAAAGGTCAAGCGGTGCTCGTCCAGATCCTTCACCTGCACCCGGACAATGGGATCCTCCGGATGCGCGAGGACCAGCGCCTTCAAGTGCTCCACGGCCGATCGCGTAAGCTTCATCATCGCCGGTCACCTTCGTTGCGCTGCGACATACCATTCATTAAGTACTTTGCAACTTGCATGCAGCTTCGCCCCGTCCTCCAGATTCCATCGGCTGATGAGACCAAGATAGCACAGGGTGTCGGCCGTCTGCTTCACGGAACCGGCCTGCACCGCTATAGCGGCCTCCTTGGGATTCACGGGCTTTCCTTTTTTCGCCAGCCAGCGGAACAGCCTGCGCTCGCCCGGCTCCATCGCCTTCACGCAGGCCTCAAAAAACGGTTCGAGTTGCCTGGTTGCCGCACGCAACACTGCCTTGGTTCCGGCTTTCGGCTCGGCTAGCAACTGCGTCCGCAGCACTTTGAGCATGTAGGGATGCGTCCCGGCGTACTGCAGGGCGGCTTCGACCTGCGCCGGCTGAAGCGCCGGCCCTACGAGCGATCGCGCTTCGCTGTTGAGCAGCACGGCAAGCGGAGCCAGTTGGAGATTCAACTCTGTTTTTGAACTTTTGGCATACTCATACCACGTGCGACCGCCCGCCCACACGACCGCCTGGCCGGCCGCTCCACGCTGCGCATAATATTTCATTTTCTCTGTCAGCCGATCCCCCTCCACCATTAACGCATCGCAATTGTCGAGGAGCAGCGCCTGCACCTGATCCCATTCCCCGACCAGAAACTTGCGACGGATATCCGGGTCGAGCAGATCGAGATATTGCACGGCAGGATTGGTCCAGGACGGAGTCTGCTGACGCTCCAACACCCAACGAAGCTGGAGGAGCAGCGAGGTCTTGCCAAGCTTTGGCCCGCCATAGAGCAGAACGGACTGCCACTTGCTGCAACGGCCGGCCAGATTTTTGACCAGCCCCGCCCTCCCGATAAAACGCACAGGTCCGTACACGGGGGCGTCTGGATCGGAGGCGCGGAGGGAAGGGTCGCTAATGGTCAGCAAGGGGCCTCGCGGATGGAATGGCCTGCCAGCCGAAGCTGCAGCGGCTTTGCCCGCCTTCGCGAACGCTATGGCG
>JANOEZ010000146.1:0-1452 GCA_031413335.1 Nitrospirota bacterium | reverse complement strand
GCATCGTCAAGGCGGTGTCGGCCGGGCGTTACGACAAGGAGATTGATCCGGCCGAAGTGCGGCGCATTCTGGCATCCGAGGTGGCGAAGGTGCTGAAGCCGGTCGAAGTGCCCTTCGTGTTCGGCCACGAGAAGCCCTTCGTCATTCTGGTGGTGGGCGTCAACGGCTCGGGCAAAACCACCACCATCGGCAAGCTGGGCTCGATCGCCACGGCCGAACTCCCGTACCCTCCCCCTCGAGGGGGGAGGGGAGGGTGGGGGTGGGAAGGACGGCCCGCCGACGTTTCACCTCTATCTGATTAACGACGATGGCACCGGGATGGAGCAGGTCACGGTGACGGGCCGTTTTAACAGCTTCCCCATGTTCTCGCCGGATGGGAAGCGCCTGGTGTGGGTGTCCGACCGCAACGCCTCCGAGAAAGGCGAGTTCAATCTTTTCATCGCGGAGTGGGTTCCCTGAAGACGTAATCCGTAACGGGTGACGCGTGATGAGTGAAGAGAAAAGAAACGACTCCGTTCCGAACACGGATCACGCATCACGGATCACGCATCACGTTTCTTTATTCCTCTCCTGCGCGGCGCTGGCGCTGCTGTTCTGCGCATCGTTCCAGATGGACCGCCCGGTCATCGAATGGGTGCGGTCTCTGCAGGGACTCTGGATCGAGAAGGTCGGCGATGCGGGTTATGTGATCGGCAGCGGCGCGAGCCTGGTTGCCATCAGCGGCCTGTTCGTTGCCATTGGCTATGCGCGCAACAATCCGGTGTGGCGACTGACCGGTTTACGGGGTTGGGCCGCCCATGCGGTGACGGCCATTCTCGCGCAAGGGCTGAAACATGGGATTGGACGTCCGAGGCCGCGCCTGCACCGGGAAGAGGAGTTTTTCACCGGGCCCAATATTGAATCAGGCCTTGATTCATTCCCGTCCGGCCACGCCTCCGCGTCCTTCGCGGTCGCGGCTGTGGTGGCACGCTGCCATCCCGCGCTGGCATGGCCTGCCTATGCGATGGCTGGGTTCGTTGCGGTCACGCGGGTGTTCCGCGGCTCGCATTTTGTGTCGGATGCGCTGGCTGGAGTGGTGCTGGGCCTCGTCGTGGGGACATTGGCGGCGACGCTGGTGCCGGGATGGAAGGCCGCGCTCCGTCATCTGCTGCTGGCCGGCACGCCGTGGCTGGTGGTGGCCTGTGCGGTCATCTGGCTTGCTGTTCTGCCGTCGACCGGCCTGCTGGCGACGGGCCTGCTGGCTGCGGCCGGCGCGGCGGTGCTGGTGGCGCGTCTCGCGCAGACGCGCGTCGGACGTAACCCGTGAACCGTGATCGGTGGCGAACACGATTTACGGATCACGGATCACCGGTTACGGATCACGTCTTTACTTGTAGCGCGCGTGCGGATCTTTTTTGGGATCGAAGACGGGCGGCGCTGGAAGATTCGCCGGCAGTTTTACCATGGACTCGC
>JANOEZ010000145.1:0-3973 GCA_031413335.1 Nitrospirota bacterium | reverse complement strand
ATGGGCAAGCTCGTCTTCCTTGATGTCGTAGACCGTTCTGGTCGGATCCAGGTGATCTGCGATGTCGCGAAGACAGGGGAGCTCGAAATTCATCTCGGCGACGTTGTCGGGGTCACGGGGAGACCCGGGCAGTCACGTCGTGGCACGAAGAGTCAGGAAGCCAACAGTAGGACAGTTACACCAAGGAGGTTCCCATGACCTATTCAGGACGAGATGCAGCGAAGGTGGCGGGCTTGGTGGTGGGTGGCGCGGCCATTGGGGCGGCGTTGGGCCTGCTCTATGCGCCGCAATCGGGCGTGGACACGCGCCGGCAGATTAAGCGCTATGCCAGGCGGGCGGAAGTACAGGCCCTGCGCTATGGTCGGGACATCAAGACGGGTCTCACCCATGCGGTCGAGTCCGGCAAGACCTGGCTGGCGAAGAAGGACATGCGGCGCCTGATCGCAGTCTAATCCAATCCTCAGTCACGATTCCTGTTGAAATGGCCTGCGTTCTTTAGGGAACGCAGGCCGTTTTCATTCTATTGACCGTCCTCCAAGCCAGGTGTAGAGTCACCAGCGATATGGTCGAGCCGGAGTGGCGGAACTGGCAGACGCAAGGGACTTAAAATCCCTCCCTCCGCAAGGAGGCTCCCGGTTCGATCCCGGGCTCCGGCACCAGCCTTCGCCCGCCTCCGCGAAACGCTTCGGCGAGCTTCGGCTGGCAGGCCATAGCAAGCGTTGCTTTAGGAAGGAGGGTCCATGAAAAAATCGACCAAATCGTCACGTGCCTCGAACCCTTCGTCCAGATCGAAAGTCATGCCCAAACAAAGGCCGATTGAGCTCACGGATGAGATTCGCGGGCGCATCGCACTGAAAGCCTATGAGCTGTATGAGCAGCGTGGGCGGGATGGCAGTCAGGAGATGGAGCACTGGCTCGAGGCGGAGGCCATCGTGATGAAAGAGCTCCGCCGAGAAGGCATGTAGCGGGTGTGATCAGGCCGCAACTCTTTTCCGTGTTGGGTGCGGGATTCGCCTTCCTTGCCGTGGCTGGCGGGGCCTTCGGATCCCATTCGTTGAAAGCCATCCTCACGCCGGACCTGCTGGCGGTCTTCGAAACCGGCGTCCGTTATCAGATGTACCATGCCCTGGCGCTGCTCGCGATCGGATGGGCTTCCCACCAATACCCGCAGGCATCGTTCCACATCGCCGGCTGGCTGTTCGTTGCCGGAATAGTATTGTTCTCCGGCAGTCTGTATCTGTTGGCTCTGTCCGGCGTGCGCTGGCTTGGAGCGATCACGCCGTTGGGCGGTGCGTGTTTTCTTGCTGGATGGGGAGTGTTCGCGTGGCAGACCTGGCGACAAAAAAACTAGTGCTGAGGACTCAGGACTGAGTTGGGAGGTCTCGGCCCTCAGTCCTCAAACCTCAGTCCTTTTTGTTGGCGGCGCAGCCCGCGATGCGCTTGCCGGTGATGGCGCCACGATCGCCGGCGGTGTTCGCAAATGTCCCTTCCAGGCGGCGGTCTTCCTTCGCAAGTAGCAGGCTGTCTTCCTGATAGCCGCCCTGAAAATCCCATCGTAGATACACGGCGTCGCCCAGCACAACCATTTTGGCAGGCTGCGGCATGTCGGGCGGGGCCGGCGTGCCCGGCGGCAGAAGCACGATGGCGGTTTTCTGCTCCTGGTGGTTCGTGTGATTGTGGATCGTCCACTGCCAGGTGCCACAGAGTCGCGCCGCCGATTTCTGTGCCTTGAGCTGGTCGTCACTGATCGGATCGGACGGAGGGGGATCGGCGGCGCCGGTCTGTGCCGGCGCCAGAGCCAGCATCAGGACAAGCGCGAATCCGAACACGTGCAGGATCATTTTGGAGGGGACTGCAAGTCGGCCTTGAATGAATCAGCCAGGAACTCCACCGTGCGATCCCAGGCCGTCTGCGTGGCGCCTGCCCGATAGGTCTCTTTGTGGGTTTCGTTGCAGAAGGCAGGCGGGGCGCCGTCGTAGTGATGAATGGTGACGCGCTTTCCCTGTTCCTGGGCGGCTTGCCGGAACTGTTCGATATTGGCCGGGGTGACCGATTCGTCGGCTCCAGCCCAATGGTAGAGGAGGGGGCTGTGAAGATTGTTGAGAAAATCGAAGGGCGGGTGGAGCGTGCCATAAAAAGAGACCGCCGTGCGCAGGCGTTTGCGCTGGTTCATGAACTTGATGGCCAGCGTGCCGCCCATGCCGAAGCCGATCACGCCGTGGATGTTGCGTTTCACATAGTCCCGGGTGTTGAGAAATTCGCAGGATTGATTGATGTCCTGGAGCAGGTCGGCTTCCTTGGCGCGGGCCATCAGCAGGCCGGCCGCTTCGGCGTTCGCCGTGACCATGCCGCCTTGCCGCGTATAGAGATTTGGCACGATGACGGCGTAACCCTCGCAGGCCAGCCGGTTGGCCAGATTCTTGATCTGCTCATTGAGCCCCCAGGACTCGTGCAGAACGACGATCCCGGGGTAGAGACCTTTTGTCTGTGGCCAGAACATCAGGGCCTCGACATGGGACGATTTCAGCGTGCGCGTGAGGATGTAGGGGTCCACGGAGGCGTCGGTGGCCGTCGGGATCGGGCCTGCGCTGGGGAACCGGGCGGTACCTGTGCCGACTTGTTCAAGCGTGAAGGGGGCGGTGCGTTGTGGCATGACTCAGATGTGAACAGTGAATAGTGAACAGTGAATAGTCAGAGAAGATGCCGGTCGAGTGATGGTCATGATGGTGCTCGCATGACGCATCACCCATAACGGGTCACGTCTTGTGCGAGGCGTACTATAACGACCGCATTCCAAGCTTGTCAATTTGTTCGCAAACCACTAGGCTCGTTCCTATGGCATCGCTTGGCATCGGACTGATCGGATTGGGCCGGCACGGGATGCGGTACGTGCGGCATCTCTCCGATCCGTCGCTGGGCGCCTGCCTGGTGGCGGTGTGCCGCCGCGATACCGAGCAGGGGCGCGCCGTCGCATCCCAGCACGGAGCCAAGTTTTTCCAGCACTACGAAGATCTGCTTGCCAGTCCCCAGGTCGATGCCGTGGTCGTCGTGACGCCGCCGTCGCTGTGCCTGCCGATCTGCCTGGCGGCGGTGAAAGCCGGGAAGCCGCTGCTGGTAGAGAAACCCTTGGCCCGCACGGGCGCCGATGCGCGGGCGATGGTGCAGGCGGCCGAAGCAGCCGGTGTCCCGCTCATGACGGCGCACACGCTCCGATTTGATCGCGCCGTGCTCGCGCTCAAGTTGCAACTGGCATCAGTGGGGCCGCGCCGCTACCTCGTGTTGACGAACCGCGTGGAGCCGCGTCCGGAGGTCCTGCGCGATCCGGACGACTACGGTGGTCGCGGCGTTCTGCTGGAGATCGGCATTCATCAACTGGATCTCGTCCGGTTCCTGACCGGCGAGGAGGTGGCGGAGGTCCATTGCGAGCTGGAACGTCCCTCACCGAAGGCGGCCGAGCTGCGGGCGCTGGTGAGCCTGCGGACCGTGGGAGGGCTGTCGTGCATTGTGGATGTATCTCGGGTGACCGGGGGGCGGGTCAGCCGTGCCGAGTGGATCGGCGCGGACGGGCAGCTTGTCGCCGATTGGGTTCATCACCGCGTGCGCAAGGTGTCGGCAGGCAACGTCGTGACAGAACAGGCGGTCGAAGATGTGCCCACGGTTGAGGCGGCCCTGCGCGCGTTTCTCGACGCGCTGACACGCAGGGTGCCGATGCCGGTCACCGGCGTGGACGGGTTGCGGGCCGTCGAGATTGCGGATGCCTGTTACGCGTCAGCCGAAACCGGCCAGCCGGTGCGGCTGACCGGGAGTGAAAAGTAAAAAGTGAAAGGTGGAAAGTTGGGGAGACGGTTGTCTTCTTACTTTTAACTTCTCACTTTTCACTTCTCACTTCACTTGCGGTTACGCGTCCGCGACGATGTGCGTGTCGGTTTCTTCGACGCCATCGATCGTATGGATCTTCGAAATCACCACGTCC
>JANOEZ010000144.1:0-3797 GCA_031413335.1 Nitrospirota bacterium | reverse complement strand
GGCGCATCAGCTACGAACTGGAACTGTTCCAGGAAATGACCACGAAACTGCTGGCCACCGGCCTCGGCCAGTACCTGACCACCCCCTACTCGTACCTCTCGATGACCAAGCGGTCCATTTATGTGGATCATCACACGCACGAAGGCCAGGAGAGCAAGCGGCTGACCATCGTGCCCGGCAAATGCAAATACATTTTCGTGTACCCGTTCCTGAAAACGCGCGACTGGTTCCTGCTCACCAAAGCGGCCCGCCAGGGCATGATGGATGAGCACATTGAAATCGGACACCGTTTTCCGTCGGTCAAACTGAACACGACCTATTCGTTCGGCCTGGACGATCAGGAATGGGTGGTGGCGTTCGAATCCGACAAGCCGGAGGATTTCCTGGATCTGGTGATGGCCCTGCGGGAAACCGAAGGCAGCCGGTACACGCTCCGCGACACGCCGATTTTTACGTGCCTGCACAAGAGCTTAAAAGAAGTGCTCGACACGCTGGGTGGCTGAGCCGCTGCACTTTCTGACGAGGCGTCATTTATGAAGTGTCCCAAGTGCACCGGGCTCCTGATCCGGGAAGACATCCGTGAACAAAGCGGACGCTTCCAAGGCTGGCGGTGCATCCAGTGCGGCTTTCGATTGGATCACCTGATCGCCCAAAACCGCATCTCGACCCCGCCGGATCCCACCGACGATGACACGAGTGACCGCTCCCGTACCGGCGCCGCATCCACGCGACGCGCAGCCAGCCGCAACAAGCGCACGGCCGGTAAGGCCTGACCGCCTTTTTTCTCCTCGATGCCCGTTGATGTGTTGACTCCTGACGATCTCCGCCGGCACGCGGTGGTGTGTTCCGCCCTGCTTCCGGGACTCGGCCAGGCCATCCGCGGCTACCGGACCCATGCAGCCGGTATCGTCCTCACCACGGCAGGACTCCTGGGATCCACGGCCCTGCTCGCGCAAATCAGCGGCGTGGAAATCGCCGCGTTTGTTTGCATGCTGCTGGTCCTTCCCTGGTGGGCGATCCAAAGCTACGATGCCTCCCTCCCAGACCCACTTGGTTGGGTGCGCACCGCGCACGCCATCCGGGTGAACAGCCATGACATCCGCTACCTGGGTGCATTGTTCCTGCTCACCGCCTTCATGGATCTCTACATTATTCTGGCGCGGCCTGACTATGCCTTGACGGTCTTTTGCCTGAAACCGGGCGGCTTCTGGGGCATCCTGGCCAAGGCCCAATCGCCGACGTTGCATCTGTTAATTGGATACGGATTCTTGCGGCTGCACCGATGGGGGCTGATGCTGTACCTGGCCTATGCCGCATTCGGCATGATGAACGCCTCGGCGAATTACGCCTGCTTCGGTTACGGACGGATCCGCACCGTGTTTCTGTTGTCGCTTATTGCGTTCACGCTCTATATCGTCTGGCGCCGGCGCTGTTTCCAGTCTGCCCCCTCAACGCCGGCTCTTTGACAGCCTTGTAATAGCTGTGCTATTCAACAGTGAGACAGGCGCACGGACCAGCATGGACGACAAAAACTACCTGTTCGCCATCCGGCATCGAGACGGCGGAGTGACGTTGTACGTGGATGAGGCCTACGCCCAGGAGCGGGGTGCCGACCCGTCCAAACTGGTGCGGGTGGAAATCCCCAACGATCTCTATGTCAACGGCACCGTCCAGCAAATTCGCGAATACGTTGCCGGGTATTTAGAAACGCGGGCAGCAGGCTCCGCCCACGCGTAACCGTTCCACGCCTCCAAGCCCATACGATGGCCGTTACATTGACAAACGAGACGATCGAGTCCGTCATCAACGCCCTGCCGATCCAGGGCCGGATCATGCTGCGCCTGCTGCTCCTGCAATATCTGGACACGACACCCGAAGACGTGGAGTTTATCGCGACGGATCGCCCCGACCCCCGCTTCCAAGCCGGCGGAAAACCGTTCCTGCAGGTGGTCGCGCGCGAGACGCTTCAGGGCATCACCGATCGCATTGCGCAGTATTGCAACCGCAACCGCCAAAAACGCGAGCAGATATGGCTGCAGATTGACTGCCTGCGAAAACAGATCGCCTACGGCGAGGCGGTGTGCACCCAGGCCGAGCGGCTGCTGCGTGAACAGTTCAGCCTGGAGGCCGACGCCATGGATGCGCTGCGCACGCACGCCCGCGCGGCCATCCCCAAACCGGTGATTCGCGAGCTGGACCGGCAATGGGACAAGAACGAAATCGAGGAACAAGAGTACCGCCGCAAACGATTGGGCATCGAGTACCAAACGGAATTTCGGAAACTCGACCGGGAACGGAAACGGCTGGACACCGCCCTGCGTGACTACACTATCGTCGGCCGCGCTCCCTTGCAGGATCATGAGCTCGGGCATATCTGGGGAATTCCGGCTGGCACGCTGGCCGCGCGGAAAGCCAAATTCATGCATCAATACCTGCAGGGGCTCCAGGCGGTTCTCCCGCAGACCAGCCAGCCGTCTGTGGACCTGTGGCAGGAAACATTCACTGTCCTGGCCGGCCGGTCGGTCGAACGCTCGACCGTGCCCTACGACGGTTTGGATCGGACCGAAGCCTCCTTGATGGAGCGGCTGACGATCTTCGCGTTAAAAACCACCCCCGAAGAGCTGGAAGGCCGCGCCTGGCTTGCCATTTCCCTCTCACTGTTTGCGTTACAGCGCCTCTCCGCCATCCAGAATGAACGGGATACGGATAGCGTGGCGCTCGAACAGGTCTTGCTGCAGCGGTGTGCGCCGACTCCGAAGGCATCCGCCGAGCAGCCGGCAGCCGACGCCGCCGTGCCGGCGATTGAGCTCAATGAAATGGGCCAGCACGTGTTGCACAGCATGAAGGGCGAACCGCATCGACACCTCACCAGCTTGCAATTTCTTTTCCTCATGGACATAATCGCCGCATGCATGGCCTGACCCGTTTTCGCTTTCCACCGCTCCAACACGCACGGCTCATGCTCGCTCTCAGCACCGTCCTGGCCTGCCTTGGATCACCTACCAGCCTCCAGGCGGGAGGCATCCTGGAACTCGCCGACCTGCTGGCCCATCCGGATCAATACGACAAACAAGCGGTGGCGGTGGTGGGCGAAGTGACGGATCTGCAGACGGCCACCACTCGAGACGGTCAAAGCGCCTATGGATTCCTGCTGAAAGCTGGCAGCGGCACGGTCAAGGTCATCGGCCTCGGGAAAACAGCCGTCCGCGACGGCGCACAAGTCGTTGTGGAAGGGACGTTCAACCGCCTCCGGCAAGGCGGTCGGACCGTGGTGCTCAATGAAATCAAAGCCGACCTCGTCCGTCCCCTCGCACGCCTGACTCCGGATCTCGTCGGCTGATTTCCGTCTGTAATCCCATCGAGCGATACTCCGCGTCAACTTGACGGGGAATCGCTCCGCTTGATACAAACACACCATGGCGGTGTAGCTCAGTTGGTAGAGCAGCGGACTCATAAGCCGCGGGTCACCCGTTCAATCCGGGTCACCGCCACCACACCACCCTTCAGTTGAACTGCCGACAATTCACCCTATTCTTCGCAACTGCTGGCACGGAGAGATCTCATATGTATCTATGTGCCCCCCCCGCTTGGCGCATACGCGCGTCCCGATTGAACCATTCAGTCTTTCAATTTAGTATGTTTCCCAGTAGTGTCGCTCACCCATATAGCTCTGAAGGGCTTGTTATTAGTTATGAATACTTCTAATAGTTGATAGTTGATTAACTTACTTGTATTTTGATATACCTACAGTCGTGACAAGCCCGAAACGCAGCATGACCTCGCTCAGCATGCTCTTG
>JANOEZ010000143.1:0-1402 GCA_031413335.1 Nitrospirota bacterium | reverse complement strand
GTTCTGGAACGGCCCATTCGTGTAATAGCCCTCGGCGGCGAACAGCGTGCGGACATCGCCCCTGGTCGGCGAGAACATGAGGAGATGCCGCTGCGTGTCGAACTGCCCGCCGGCCAGTTGCACCACGCCTTCCCTGACCATCTGCCTGGTTTTGAAACTCACCGAGCCGGCCGTCCCGAAATCGCCGATCTCGGCGTGGTAGGCGCCTTTCAGCACGTCCAGCCCTTCGATGGTTTCGGGAATGATGAAATTCAAGTCGGCGTAGCCCTGGCCGTGAGCATGGGTGCGAAGATTGACCGGCATGCCGTCGGTAAAAAAGGCGACGTCCGTGCCGTGATCCGCGTCGAAGCCTCGCAGAAAGTACTGGTCGGCCTTGCCCGCGCCGCCCGAATGCTCCACGGCGATGAACCCGGGTATCAGTCGCAGCACCTGAGCTGGGCGGCCCTGCGGCTGGAGCAGATACTCTTTATCCGGGATGAACTGCTGCGAGGAAGCCGCGACCGGCCTGTCCGCCGCCACGCCAATTTCAGGAACCGTGGCATCCGGCGCGTCGGGGTCATGCGCGAACAGAGGCGCCACACTCCAAATCAGGACGAATATTCCGGCAGGCAGAAAGAAGCGGAACAGGCGCATGCGAGGACTCAGAGCCGCCCGCTATTCGCCTTCGATGGGGACGAACAGAATCGTCCCCTGCCGGTTGATGAGAAGCAGCGTGAGGTCCTTCGGTTTGATCGGCTCGACGAGCCGCTGGTAGGCCTCGAGATCGGGCACCGGCTTGCGGTTCACTTCCAGAATCTGGTCGCCCATGGAAACGCCGGCCGATTCGGCCAGGCTGCCTTCCTCGACCGCCGTGACGACCACGCCGCTGGTTGAACTGAGCCCGAGCTGGCGCGCAACCGGCGGAGTAATCTCCTCGACGAGTACGCCGCCGAGCGGGTGCCCCATGGTGATGCCATGCGCGATGGCCGTGGCCCGCTTCGTCCGTTCGCGCGGGGCTTCCTGAATGACCAGCTCGACCTGGAGCGACTTATTGTCGCGGATCACATCGAGCTTGTGCCGGCTGCCGATCGGCGCCAGCGCGATCGCGTTCCGCAATTTGCCGGAGTCCACGACATCCTTCCCGTTGAACCCCAGCAACACGTCGCCGCGCCTGAGCCCGGCCTTTTCCGCCGAACCCCTGGCAAAAATATCCGTAACGATCACACCCTTCACATCCGGCAGCTTGAACAGCTTGCCCAGCAGCGGCGTCACGTCCTGCGTGTTGGCGCCGAGAAATCCGCGCACCACCCGGCCGGTCTTGAGCAGACTTTGCATCGCCGCGCGCGCCATGTTGCTGGGGACCGCGAAGCCGACGCCGACGCTGCCGCCGGTTGTGCTGGCGATGGCTGTATTGATCCCGATC
>JANOEZ010000142.1:0-3043 GCA_031413335.1 Nitrospirota bacterium | reverse complement strand
CCGCGCTCCGCAACGCCCTCGCCGCCACCAGCGAAGCCCTGGCGCTGCGCGCCAGCAGTTGCCGGGTCTGGGAAGACCCGTCCGGCTTGCTGAGATCGATGCTGGTTTTTTCCTTGAACTTTGCGATCTGCTTTCCTTCGAACACTTTGGGCGTGAACCCCTTGTCGCCTTTCGAGGCATCGTTGATCAATTCCTGGTTCTCCGCCACAACCCCACGACCGGCTTGCACCAGCTTGACCAGCAACTCGCCCGTTTCAGCCTCATTGGCGGCATGGACGGGACTTCCCGTCACCAGCATCCAGACCAGGAGACTGCCCACGAGTCCACGCGCCACAACTCCCACGCTCATAGCGTACCCTCCTCTTGCCACGTCCCTCCAGCTTGTCAGGCCGGGATGGTCGGCGACTCGCTTTCAAGAATGAAAAATATTGACGAACTCACGTGAAGGTGGTCCCCACACGGAGCGTGTAGGGTATGCCTTTCGCTGAAAGCTGTCAAGCGAGAGATTCTTGGAATAACAGCGGGTTGGAGCGGTATCGCCTCAACGATTCGTGCGGCAAACTGCATGGGGCAATGCAGTACCTGGCATGTCGGCAACGACTGGGAAAATTCATGCTCTTTGTGAATTCCCTGACTTACGTTTCGCGTTTCCAGAGAAGTTCCGGCTCCCGGCCGCGCTTCGCGACCCAGCGCGCCAGCACGAACAGCGCGTCACTCAACCGATTGAGGAACATGATCAGGAGGCCGTTCACCGTATCCTGGCGCGACAGCCGCACGCAATCGCGTTCCGCCCTCCGGCAGATGGTCCGCGCCTGATGCAGCAGACTGGGCACCCGCCCTCCGCCCGGCAGAATAAATTCTTTTAAGGGAGGCAATTCTTTTTGACAACGATCGATGAGCCGCTCCAGCCGCATGACATCCTGTTTCGTCACCTGCGGCATGTTCGGGAACACCTGCCCTGGAACCGTCGCCAGCAGACCGCCCAGATCAAACAGCTTGTTCTGAATCCAGCGCAGCTCCGCATCCAGCTTCGCCATACCCGCACCACGCCCGCGTTCACCGGCGTGGAACGCGCGGACCAGGCCAATTGAGGTGTTGAGTTCGTCCACCGTGCCGTAGGCCTCGACCCGCAGATCATCCTTCCAGACCTGCTGGCCACCGGCGAGGCGGGTTTTTCCCGCATCGCCGGTGCGCGTATAGACTTTCGTGATCCGCAGCTTCATCTTTGCTCGTCAGTACGTGAACTTGACCCCGCCATAGACCGACCGAATGGGAGTCCCGAACGATAGGATTTCCTCGTAGCCTTGATTAAACAGATTATCAATCCGTCCAAAGACTTGCACGTTTTTTGTGGCATCGTAACTCGCCGACAGGTTGACGACCCCAAAGGAACCGGATCGCAGAGCCGGCGTATTGGCAGCGTCATCGTTCCGCGCGCCGACGAAGCGATGATCCACATTGATCCGAACCGTTTCGATCGGCCGATAGCTGAGCCCCATGCTGGCCTGGTCAAACGGCCAGCGGGCCAGCCTGGTATTGCTGCCGGTCGTGGAGAAATTGCGAGTCACGGTCATCGTGTATTGCCCGCGCAGATCAAGATTTTTCAGCACCGCGTACTGAAACCCGAACTCCCACCCCTGGCTTTTGGCGTTGGCGAAGTTCTTTGGGCACGATCCGAACGGAGCACTCGGCGGGCACATCGGCGACGTCACAAACTGGATCAAATCTTGAAAACGATTCCAAAAATAACCGGCGCTCAGGAGCAGCTTATCGTTGAGCAGGCGTTGTTCGACGCCGACGTCAAAGCTGCGGCTCCGCTCCGGCTTGAGCGTGGGGTTGGCGAAATTTTGGAAAAACAGGTCGTTCAAGGTGGGGGCTTTGAACCCTGTACCGTAACTCGTGCGCACTTTCGTGCCCGTGGGGAACAAGTACCCCCCGGTGAGTCGATACGTCGTGGCATCGCCGAACACGTTGTATCTATCCTGTCGCACTCCGGCGGTCAGCAGCAGCCGATCCTCGATATTGACCTGTGCCTGAGCGAACCCTGCGTGGGACGACAGCAGCCGGTTGGGTTGCGCTCCGCCAAAAAATCCGCTGGCGTCACCCTGTTCTTCCCTGAACTGGTACCCAGCCGTAAGCAACAGCGGTTTCCCGACCTGAAAATTATGCT
This sequence comes from Nitrospirota bacterium, assembly GCA_031413335.1. Taxonomy (GTDB): domain Bacteria; phylum Nitrospirota; class Nitrospiria; order Nitrospirales; family Nitrospiraceae; genus 2-02-FULL-62-14. Next base: position 873 of record JANOEZ010000142.1, on the reverse strand, counting down.
GCCACTCCAACCGCCTGCTCAGAATTTTCAAGTCGGAAGACGATGGGAACACCGAAGTGATGGCTCCCGTGGCGACATTGCTCTGAGAGATGCCGCCGAAATCGAGTTGCCGTTCGTTATTCTCGGCCACCGTCAGCTTCTGGTTCCACCAGTTCGTGATCGGTTGCTCGTAGATGCCGCTCAAAATCAGCGTCCGCGTCGTGCTCTTGGCGCCGAACACATCAAAACGGGTGGTTCCGAACGCGCTGTCCCGGTGCACGTCCGAATTCCACCAGCGCAGGTTGAGCTCGAGACGCCCGTCCTTCGGCAGGGCATAACCGATTCGCCCGGAGCCCTGCCAGTTATGAAAGGCATCCCGCTCCGCCGCACCGCGCTTGTAATTCACCGCGGAGAAATTGCTGGTATCCCAGCGGGAAAGAGAGAAGGCGAAATCGAACGGTCCCTTTGCGCCGGAGACGGACCCGCCTTCCCGGATCGTTGCAAAGGATCCGGCCTCGACAAAGGCACTGACCGCCGGCTTACCCGTACCCCGTTTGGTGATGATGTTGATGACGCCGCCGATCGCGTCCGAACCCCAGAGCATGCTCTGGGCTCCGCGAAGGATTTCGATCCGCTCAATATTGTCAGTCGTCAGGTTGGCAAAGTTGAAAAACCCAGCGGTTGGACTATTGACGATCGCCCCATCGATGACAACAAGCGTATGGGCGCTCTTGGTCCCGCGCATCTGCACACTGGCCAGCGTGCCCGGGCCACCGCTTGAAAATGCGGTCACACCCTGGGCCAGCCGCAAGGCATCAAACACCGTCTTGATTTTCTTCTGTTCGAGTTCCTGCCCGGTAATGACTTCGACCGCGCTGGTGACCTGACTCACCG
>JANOEZ010000141.1:0-1041 GCA_031413335.1 Nitrospirota bacterium | reverse complement strand
GGAGAGAACAAGGATTCCGTGCTCGTCTTTACCAGGACGAAGCACCGGGCCGACAAGCTGGGGCGTGTCCTGGGCACTGCCGGGCACAAGGTGGCCGTGATTCACGGCAACCGGAGTCTCTCGCAGCGCCGCGCGGCGCTGGAAGGGTTCAGGCGCGGCACGTTCCGTGTGCTGGTGGCGACGGATATTGCCGCCCGCGGCATTGATGTCGCGAACATCGGCCATGTGGTCAACTTCGACCTGCCGAACTGTCCGGAGGACTATGTTCACCGGATCGGGCGCACGGCGCGCATGCACGCGACTGGGAAGGCCACCAGTTTCGTGACCGCTGAGGATCATGACCAACTGCGCGCGATCGAAAAGCTGCTGGGGAAGGCCGTGCCGCTTGCGGCAGGGAGCCCGGCTCCTGCGCCATCCCAAAGATCGCACCAACCGATGAACCACCGGTCTGGATATGGACGTCCGCCGAGCCGGCATCAATCGGAGCGCGGAGCCTGGCGGGGAGCTTCGCCTCGGTAACGCATCCCTAACGACGCTGAAACGCGTTGTGACACTGAACGCCTGTCGGCAGAGAGCCGGCAGGCGTTTTTATTGCGTGCTGACGAACTGCTTGCGGAACGAGGTGACCTTGACCAAGTAATCACGTGTTTCCTGATAAGGCAGGCTCTGGTGCAGTGTGTCGTAGACGGCCGGCGGCTCGAGGCTGTTGATTCGGTTGACGGCAGCGACCATGTCCTTTGAAAAGGTCTTCAGCACGTTTCGCAGGCCGGTGTTGTAGGCGGAGATCGCACAGTATTCACGAGAGACCGTGTTATCCACGTCTTCGAATTGCTTGTAGAGGAGAACATTTAATAGGGCGGCCCCCAGTTCGATGTTGTTGTCCGCGTTAAACAGATAGTCCCGCGAAGGGGTCGTGTCCGATCCCTTCGCCCGCCGATAGGCTTCCCGTCCGCCGCTGGTCGGCACGAGTTGCATCAGACCGTAGGCCGGCGCACCGCTGACCGCAAAAGGATTGAAGTTACTTTCCGTCCTGATGATTGC
>JANOEZ010000140.1:0-1438 GCA_031413335.1 Nitrospirota bacterium | reverse complement strand
CCGCCAAGCCGATCCAGGGCCTGGATCTGGATATCACTGCCGCGACCGGCAATACACTGGAGCTGTGCGTCGTGGGCAAGTGTGGTGATGCGACCTCAGCGGCGCCGTCTGCGCCGATGGCCTCGTCCATGCCGGCCTCTCCTGATGAGAGTACGGGGGGCGCCAAGACATATGGCGTGCTGAAGAGCATCAAATCTGCGAAAGACAAGGATACCGTTATCCAGCTCAATGAGGTGAAGATTCGCGGCTCCGTGCTGCAGATCGTGGTGTCGGGTATTTACCAGGGGAAAGTCGAAGCGGCAGCGGGGACAAAACAGTCCAGCCACTTCAGCGTGAGTCACGGCTCCATCCTGGATTACAACACCAACAAGACGTATGCAAGCACGGGCGTCGACGGCGACACCTGTTGTGATGTCGTGCCAGGTCAGGCCAAACGGGTTCAGATCACGTTTCCTGTGCCTCCGGGAGCCAAGAAAGTCGGGATTTCGATCGGTGGTCTCGGTACGTTTGACGATGTGATGCTCCCGTAGTAAATAACCGGCGAAGGAAGGAGTTCTTCATGTTTAGACGAGTCAAGGTTGGTCCCGTTCTGGCAATGGTCGGCCTGCTTCTCCTCGCCGCCTGCGTGACGCTCCCGCCGGTCGTGCCGAATACGGCGAGCCCGTTTAAGAGTGTTGCGGTGTTGCCAGTGGTGAATAACAGCATTGATGTGGAGGCTCCCGCCGCAGTGCAGGAGGCGCTCTATCAGGAGGCGCTCCATTATCATTTTCCCGTGGTGAAGGCGAATGCCGAAACAAACCAAATCTTGAAGGATCAGATGAGCCTGACGTTGGGTTCGCAATTGGACATGGCCACGCCGCAGAAGTTGGGCACGGCGCTCGGCGTCGATACCGTGCTGTATGCGTCCCTGGAGGATTTCAGCCAGAAGATCACGGGCATCTACAACGTCAAGCGCGTGCGCATCCGGGCCAAGCTGGTCGATTGCAAGACGGGCGAGGTAATCTGGAAGAATGGGATTGGGATCAAGCAGGCCTTGACCGCCGGTGGGTCGTTTCTGAGCCAGGTTCCGGGCCTCAATCTGGCCATCGGGGCGGCCGGCGCGCTCTCCTCGATCGCCTCCAGGATATCCGATAAAAGCGATGTGGCGTTGGCCAAGTTCCTGGGAGATGAGATCGATGCGCCCTGGATTGAGCTTCCCGAGCGGAGCACGGGGATCGAAATGGCTGCCGCAGAGAGCATCGGGGGCAAGGTCCTCAGCAAGGCCATGGGCACGGTGCTGAAGGAAGAAACGGACAAGGCGGTGGATGTGCTCTTTCACGGGTACTATCATGCCGGCGGGCTGGGACAGCCGGTGACGTACGGGAAGATGCTTCCGACAGGGCCTGGTGCGGTGGCTCAACCGAAGGTAGGCATGTAATAACTGTACAACACCGAAGGT
>JANOEZ010000139.1:0-1257 GCA_031413335.1 Nitrospirota bacterium | reverse complement strand
GCAACGGCTGGTATGACCGCACGCTTCACGAGCATCACTTTTGGAAACAGTCGAACGCCCTCGTCCAGATCGACCTGGAGGGACTCCTCGACGCCCAGCGCACGCGTCACGATATTTTTCTGCGCCGATTTTTCAGCCTGTTCTTCCGTCAAAATACCCTGGCGAACCTGCTCGGCGACGAGTGAGTGATCGGCCGTCAGGGCATGAATGTTTTCACCGCGGACCATATAGATCCGGCTGTCACCCGCATGCGCCACGGAGAGCATCGGACCGTTGAGCAACGCGCAGACCACCGTGGTCCCCATGCCGGATTGCCCCGGTTTGCTCACGCTCGACCCGTGAACCACCTGGTTGGCCAGACGCACGGCGCTCGCCAGCCGGTTGGATTGAGCGGACAGTTTGGCATGGACGGCGCCGATCAGCGGAAGCGTGCTGGTCTTGTGTGCGTCAACCATATGTTTCTGGATGATCTCGACCGCCAGGCCGCTGGCGATTTCGCCGGCATTCCGCCCGCCCATGCCGTCGCAGACGATGAACAGGCCGAGTTTCGGGTCGGCACAGAGGCTGTCCTCGTTATGCTCCCGCTTCAGACCAACGTCGGTTTTTGCGCCGAAAATAATGTCCATGTGAATTGTCGTTACCCGGTGAGTCCCTGCATGACGGCCCGAAGATCCTGAGCCATTTCCAAGCCCCGCTGATACCGTTTCGTGGCGTCTTTTTGTAACGCGCGATCGATCACCGCCCCCACGGTCTTCGGCAAGTCCGGGCGCAGTTCAAATGGGGAAGGATGGGGCTGATTGGCGATCACATACATCAATGTGGCCACGCTCTCTCCCTGGAACGGCCGCTCGCCCGTCAGCATCTCGAACAGCACGACACCGAGCGAGAAGAGGTCCGACCGCCCATCGACTTTGCGCGGTGTCGCAACCTGCTCGGGCGCCATGTAGCGCGGTGTCCCGCCGGAAATGAAGGTCGAATGCGTCGTTTGATCACCGGGCTTGCGCGTGTGCGCAATGCCGAAGTCGCCCACCTTGTAGCGGCCCTCGACCGTCAAGAAAATATTGCCCGGCTTGATGTCGCGGTGTGCCTGAACCCCGTGCTGATGCGCAAATTCCAGTGCCTCGGCAACCTGGATCCCAAGATCGATCACTTCGGTGTAGGGCAGCTTGCCTCGACGCGAGAAAACGGAACTGAGCGTGCCGCCTTCCACCAGGGACATCACGATGTAGGGTTCCTCGGCGGACGGGTTGTAGTCGT
>JANOEZ010000138.1:0-1069 GCA_031413335.1 Nitrospirota bacterium | reverse complement strand
GCGTTTCAGCAGCGTCCGGTCGAGCGGCGGGCTTTGCTGCTCGATATCGCCTCGGATTACCTGCGCTATCAGAGCATCACAGACGAGAAACAGGCGGAGATGTACAAGCGCCGCGACCGTGAAGTGCTTGTTGCTAGAAGCGAACTAAAAGTCAAATCTGATGACGCATCGATGGAACCGTTCGTCACGAGGCCCGAATTGGGACACCGCACGACCAGGATCGGCGTGGGGGCCGGCTACCGGCAGGACGAATGGTTCGAAGAGGTGAACCTGCGCGCGTCCTATCACGATCTGCTTGACCCTGAGCCGGGCTATGCGCCGGGGTATCAGATTGAATTGCTGTCCGGTGCATTCCGCCATTACGAAAAGCAGAACCAGACGAGGCTGGAGCGGTTCACGCTGGCCAATGTCATGTCGCTCACGCCTGCCGACGCACTGTTTCTGTCGCCGTCGTGGAAGGTGAACGTCGGCATGCAGACCCTGCGGCACAACGACTGCCGCTATTGCAGTGCCGGCGTCGCCAACGGGGGAGCGGGACTCACGTTTGAAACGCATCTCTTGAAGCGTGAATACTTTTTCGGATTCGGCGAGCTTGAAACCACCTACAGCCATGCTTTTGAGGAGAAGCATCGGGCCGGGGGCGGCGGGACGTTGGGCGTGATGGCCGATCTCACCGACCGCTGGCGGCTGCTGGCATCAGCCGGTTATCTTCGCTTTGCCTTGGGCGAAAAATCCGACGAAGTCCGATGGTCGGTCGGGCAGCGCTACACGCTCGCAAAAGATGCGGCGCTGCGCTTCGAATTCAACCACCGGGAACGTCGTGACAATGAAGCGTTGTTTACAATCCACGCGTATTTTTGAGTGAGCAGGTAGCTGATAGCAAATAGCGAATAGCTCTGACGGTCACCTGATGCGAAGATTGGCGGAATCTGGCTACTTGCTGGAGATGCAATGAAACGCCGGAAGGCTAACGTGCTGGATCAGCTCTTTGTCTATCACCCGCATCCCTGGGTCGAGCGGGATTGGGCCAGGACCAGCGGGCTTCCGCTGGAGGATGTCTGGTTCCAGG
>JANOEZ010000137.1:0-1186 GCA_031413335.1 Nitrospirota bacterium | reverse complement strand
AATTAGAGGGAACCGTGCAGGTAAATGGCGCCGGTCGGTTGGGGTTTGCCGCCTTCCGGCTCGACGCTGACGGCGAATTTCGTGATGCCGGATTTGGCCTGGAGGCTGTGGGCGAGGTGGCGGCACTTGCGGCCGGTGTCGGCGCTGAATGTCCCGGCGCTGAGAGGCTTCGTGGTGATGGTCCAGAGCTGATAGACCTTGCCGCGCGGGAGTGCCGGCATGTTGAAGGCGTAGAGGAAGGCCTTGCCCCGCTCCGCATCGTAGAGCACCAGCCCGCCCGCCGACCTGGCGGCGTCCGTCCCGGTGAGCGAGAGGACGCGGACGTTGGCTGAGTGCATCATCGCCAGCATCTCATCCTTCGGCGACGCGGTCTTGTAGAGCCCGACGAGTTCCTGCTCCTTCTGCGCCACCTGGATGCGCAGCCGTTCGATGTCCATTTCTCGCTGGGCGACCGCGTCCTGCAACGCGGGCAGGGTGCGCTGCTTGAACTCGACCAGATCCTGCCGGGCCTGTGTCAGTTCTTGCCGCAGAGTGCCTGCTTGCAAGGTTTGTTGTTGCAGGGCCGTGGCCACTTCCTGCCGCTGTGTGATCGCCATGTCCATTTGGGATTTCAAGGAGAAGGCGTAGAAGCCCAGGCTCAGTAGGAGCGCAGCCGACGCGGCTGCAAAAGATGGCGTGGCAGCCCAGGCCCACCAGGGCGATTGAGCCGGGACGGCTTTCATAGGAGGAGCCGTGCGGGTTGCCGGCTGGCTCGGCGGACGAACCGGCACGTTCGCCGCTGGTGCGACCTCCGGCTGATTCGGCAGGCGGACGGTGACATCGCCGGCAGGTATCACAACGGGCGAGCCCGGCGTGCGAATCGTGATGTCGCCATCAGGGGTTCTGAGCGTGGCATCGGCATCAGCGCCTGCTGCTTGGGCCAGAACCTGCGCCAAGGCGGCCGTCTCGATTTTACCTTTCAGGTTCGGCGGCAAGGCCGCGATCGGCAGGCCGTGGGGCAATAGGCCGGTTGTCTCGCGATAGTCCTTCAGCGCTGACCAGCATATCTGGCAACCCTCCGTGAGGTGGGTTTCCAGGGCCTGGCGCTCCGGCGCCAGGCAGATGACGTCGCTCATCGCGCCTAATGGGTCTGGTAGCCCATGGTCTGCGGCAGCCAGAGCACGATCTGCGGGAAGACGGTCATCGC
>JANOEZ010000136.1:0-5859 GCA_031413335.1 Nitrospirota bacterium | reverse complement strand
GCATGCCAAGTCCATCTGCCTGAATTTCGGCCTTGCGATCGAGCACCACGGCATCTGCCATCTGCGGTTCGACGATACGAATCCTGAAACGGAAGACCAGGAATACGTCCAAGCCATTCAGGACGACGTGCGCTGGCTGGGCTTTGACTGGCATGGCAAGATGTTTTTCGCCTCGGACTATTTCGAGAAGCTCTACCAGTTTGCCGAGCGCCTGATCACCAAAGGCAAGGCCTACGTGGACAGTTCATCCGCCGATGACATCCGCCGGCGGCGCGGGACCTTGACGGAACCGGGCACGGACAGCCCGCATCGCACTCGTTCCGCCGAAGACAACCTCGCGCTGTTTCAACGCATGCGCGCCGGCGAGTTCGCGGACGGGACGCACGTCCTGCGCGCCAAAATCGACATGGCCTCGCCCAACATCAACCTGCGCGATCCGGTGCTCTATCGCATCAGGAAGGCCGCCCACTACCGCACGGGCGATGCCTGGTGCATCTACCCATCCTACGACTATGCCCATCCGCTGTCGGATGCGCTGGAAGGCATCACCCACTCGATTTGCACGCTGGAGTTCGAGGATCACCGGCCGCTGTACAATTGGGTGGTGGAACAGACTGCGACGGCGCATCGCCCGCAGCAGATCGAGTTCGCGCGGCTCAATTTGACGAACACGGTCATGAGCAAGCGGAAGCTGCTCGAATTGGTCGAAAAGAAACGGGTCAACGGCTGGGATGATCCGCGCCTGCCGACGATCAAGGGCCTGCGGCGGCGGGGCTATACGCCGGAGGCGATCCGGGCCTTCTGCGAGGCGATCGGCGTGGCCAAGCGGGATGCCACGATCGAACTGGCGCTGCTGGAACACTTCATCCGTGAAGACCTGAACAAGCGCGCGGCGCGTGTGATGGCCGTGCTCAAGCCGCTGAAGGTCGTGATCGACAATTATCCGGAAGGACAAGTAGAAGAACTCGACGCCGTCAATAATCCGGAAGATCCTGGCGCTGGAACCAGGAAAGTGCCCTTCTCACGCACCATCTACATTGAGCAGGACGATTTTCTGGAAGTCCCGCCGCCGAAGTATTTTCGCCTCTCGCCCGGCAAGGAAGTCCGCTTACGCTACGCCTACATTGTGAAATGCGAGAGCCTGGTCAAAGACCCGAACACCGGCAACGTCATCGAAGTGCATTGCACCTACGACCCGGACACCAAAAGCGGCGGCCCGCAGGCAAGCCGCAAGGTCAAGGCGACGATCCACTGGGTTTCGGCCAAGCACGCGCTTGATGCCGAAGTGCGGCTCTACGAACCGCTCTTCAAAACGGACCTGTCGAAAGTCCCTGCGGACCACGATTGGACGCTTGATCTCAATCCGCACTCGCTGGAGAAGCTGCTCGGCTGCAAGGTCGAGCCGAGCCTCTTGAAGGGAAAGATCGGCGAGCGCTATCAGTTCGAGCGGCAGGGGTATTTTTGCGTGGACCCGGATACGTCGAAAGGCTTGCTCACCTTCAACCGCACCGTGCCCCTCCGCGACACCTGGGGCAAGATCGAGAAGGCCCGACAAGAAGGCTAGCCGCTCACCTTATAGTAGGGCAGGCGAGCGAGTAGCACGGGCGTGGAATTCCAAATGTGGTCCACGACCGACTGGACATAGGCACGGGCCTGATCCATATTCGATTGCCAGTCCGGCATCGCCTCGTGGACATCCAGCACCGGCTCCTCCTTCTCGAAACACACCTGATTGAAGAGCGGAACCTCCAGCCCAAAGTGTTCACGGATAAAGTCGCGGTGGTCGAAGCCCATCGCGACGGCAAGGTCCACACTCTCCAGCAGTTCACGCGTGAGCTTGCGCTGAACGTGCGCCGACGGATCGGCGCCTTTGGCGCGCAGATACTCGATGATCATCGGATGCAGCGATTGCGGCTTGGCTTCGATGCCGGCGGAGCCGACGAGCAGGCGCACGTCGGGCCCCATCCTCGTTCTCAGCGCATACTCCGCCGTCACGCTCCGGAACACATTGCCGGTGCAGATAAACAGGACTGAGTGCGGCAACAAGGCTCCTGGCACTGTTTTAGGATTTTCCCCACACCTGCTCCAGCCGCTGGACACGGCCGCAGTTATATTTGTAGAACTTGTACCGCACGGGATTCTTTTTATAGAAGTCCTGGTGGTAGTCTTCGGCCGAATAAAACTTCGCCGCCATCACGATCTGGGTCGCAATCGGCTCTTTAAACCGCTTGGACTGCTCGATCGCCTGCTTGGACGCTTCCGACAGCCGCTTCTCCTCCTCGTTGCCATAGAAAATCACCGCGCGGTACTGGCTGCCATGGTCGCAGAACTGCGCGTTCGGCGTGAGCGGGTCCACGTTCTTCCAAAAATGATCCAGCAGCTTCTGGTAGCTGACTTTCGAGGGATCGTAGACGACTTCCACCGCCTCGGCATGGCCCGTGCCGCCGGCCGACACGTCCTCATAGGTGGGATTCGTTTTCTGGCCGCCCATGTAGCCGGACTCGACCGAAACGACGCCTTCGACTTTTTCGAAGGCTTCTTCCATGCACCAGAAACAGCCCCCGGCAAAGACCGCCTTCGCCTGTTCGGCGGCATGACCGGCGCTCCCCGTTGCTGCAACCAGTACAACCATCAGAGCCATGGACAGGAATCGTACGGCGTTCATAGGTCAGATCCTCCCCTTCAACAATCTACGGGTCCGAACGTCCATCGGACGTACCCCTTCACACCATGAGTCGCGCGGGACTTCCTGACCTTACAGCAATGTAGCGAAAGCAACGGAGATGAAGCAGCGCGGTGGCTGGGGGACTAGGATTCGAACCTAGGTAGCCGGCTCCAAAGACCGACGTCCTACCACTAGACGATCCCCCAGCACGACCGGCACCGAGCCATGACGATACGCTACTTTATAATGAGGATCGGCGAATGACAAGGAAAGTTGGCTGGGGGACTAGGAATCGAACCTAGGTAGTCAGCTCCAGAGGCTGACGTCCTACCGCTAGACGATCCCCCAACCGGATTGCAGCTTAATATTAAGGGACCGGTACCGTCAAGCCGGCGCCTGTGCACGCTCGATCCCTTTTTTCAGACGAATCAGCGTGCGTTCGCGCCCCAACAGTTCCATCACTTCGAACAGGCCTGGGCTGGCCGTGCGGCCGGTGAGGGCCACGCGGACTGGCTGGGCGAGCTGGCCCATTTTCATGCCCATCTCATCCACGACCTGCTTGAAAATGGTTTCCCACTGCTCCTTGTGAAACACCGGTTCCACCTCAAACCGCGCGGCCAATGTGGCCAGGGCCGGCGCCATGGCAGGCGTGAGAAATTTCTTCGCCGCCTCCTCATCCATTGTGACATCCTGCCCGAAGTAGGGCGTCGCCCAGGTGACCATCTCCACCAGCGTTTTGGTCCGCTCCCGCACCATGACGACCAGTTTGGCCAGCCAATCTGACGAGACAGCCTTCGTGGCTTCCTTCAGCCCGGCTTGTTCCAGGAAGGGAATGAGCGATCGGACCACGTGGCCGGGCTCGCTCTGCTTGAGGTATTGCTCGTTCACCCAGATCATTTTTTCCTGGTTGAACACCGCCGAGGAGGATTGCACATGCTTAAAATCGAACTTCTCGATCAGTTCCTGGCGCGTGAACAGTTCCTGGTCGCCGTGCGACCAGCCGAGCCGTACCAGATAATTGACCACGGCCTCCGGCAGATAGCCCATGTCGCGGTAGGCCAGCACGGAGGTGGCCCCATGCCGCTTGGAGAGCCGCGCCTTGTCGGAGCCGAGAATCATGGGAAGATGCCCGAACTTCGGCACGGTAAAGCCCAGCGCCTGGAACATCGGCACCTGCCGTGGCGTGTTGGTCAGATGGTCATCGCCCCGGATGACGTGGGTGATGCCCATGAGCGCGTCGTCCACGACCACGGAAAAATTGTAAGTCGGATAGCCGTTGGAGCGGAGAATGATCAGATCGTCCAGCACCGCATTGTCGAAGACGACCCGGCCCTTGACCAGATCGTCGATGACGGTTTCGCCCTCCTGCGGCGACTTGAACCGTAGCGCCGCCTCGCCGGCAGGCTTGGCAACGTCCTTGGCGCGGCACCGGCCATCGTACTTTTGCGTGAGACCTTTGGCCAACGCCTCTTTCCGGCGGGTTTCCAACTCGTCCGGCGTGCAGACGCACCAATAGGCCTTGCCTTGCTCGAGTAATTTCATCGCATGTTCGCGGTACAGGTCCATGCGCCCGGTCTGGCGGAACGGCCCTTCGTCCCAATCCAGACCGACCCATTTCATGCCGTCGAGAATGGCCTGGATGGCGTCGTCGGTTGAGCGTTCCTGGTCCGTGTCTTCGATGCGGAGAATGAAGGTGCCCTGATGGCGCCGCGCGTAGAGCCAGTTGAAGAGGGCTGTACGCACGCCGCCGATGTGAAGATAGCCGGTCGGGCTCGGCGCGAACCGCACGCGGACCTTGTCCCCCGGCTCGCCCTTCTCTGCGCCCCGTCCTGATTCTACGGCATCAGAATCACGAAACATGGGCGGTATCTATAGCATGCGTTTTGAGGGATGTATAGGGAGCAGAGACCCGAACGCTGACGTATGAACGTAAGCGATGAACTACAGAATCGGCCTGTTCATCATTCAGAGTTTTAAAGTCCGTGGCCTTCTTTGACCAGATTGATGCTCACGGCGGGGATTTCGACGACGATATCCTTCGTTCCGTTCGGCACGCACTGACAGCCGAGCCGGGAGTGCAGCGTGGTGGCCGGGGCTTCTTCGAGTTGGTCGAACTCGTCGTCCGTGCCTTCGTTGCAGGTTTCCAATCCTTGCTTCACCATCACGTGGCAGGTCGAGCAGGCGCAGACGCCGCCGCAGACATGCTCCAGCTCAATGCCATTACCCATTGCAATGTCGAGCAGACTGCCCGGCAGACCGGTTTCGCCATAGGGGATTTTTCCGGGGTCCACCTGGACTTTCTTTTCCGTCTTGTCCGGGAAGATGAACGTGACCGTATAGGGCTTGGTCGGCCGCTCGTAGTCCGCTTTCTCAATATAGGGGTTGGTTCCGCCCATAATTCCCTGTCATCTCTTTCTTTTTCGACTTAATTTTTAACGTATGCGCCCACCATAACACAGCGCCTGTCATTTTTTCATCTCTTATTTATTCTACTAACTTATTGTTTTTACAAGCTTAATTAATTGTTGACAGTTGCAGTGCCATGACTATATCATAAGTCCGACCTAAATGATCGGAGACTAAAAGAGTCTCCGATAAAACGAGTCGGGGGACCCCATGCTGAAATTCTCGAAGAAAGCGGATTACGGCCTGATGGCGGTGCAGTACATCGCCTCGGTGCAGTTCGGCGATTTGCACAAAGCCCGCGTGGTCAACACGAAGGAGATCGCGGAAGAGCATCACATCCCGGTCGAACTCCTGGCCAAGGTGCTGCAGACGCTGGCCAAACAGGGCATCGTCGAAAGCCAGAACGGTCCCAAGGGCGGCTATCTCCTGGCACGCAACGCTCACGAGATCACGATTGCGCAAGTTCTGGAAGCCATTGAAGGCCCCCTGGGGATCACCGATTGTTATCAGGAGCAGGAAGACAAAGAGACATCGTGCTCCTGCTTCAACCATTGCAACATCAGAACTCCCCTGTTAAAGGTCCAAGACAGCATCTACCAATTATTGAACAGCATGACTGTGGCCGACATGATGGGTGGTACGCCGTTGATCACCGTGCAATCGCTCTCGACGGCCGGAGAAGGAGTGTCCCGATGAAACTGCCAATTTTCCTGGATAATCATTCGACCACCCCCATGGACCCGCGAGTCCTGGAGGCGATGCTGCCCTATTTCGTCGAGAAGTTCGGC
>JANOEZ010000135.1:0-1205 GCA_031413335.1 Nitrospirota bacterium | reverse complement strand
GCTCCAAACGGAGGCGATCCACTGGGGGAATGTTCCGATTGCAAAGCAAAGGCTTGCGTATCCGATGGGATGCTTTCCAACCAACTCCCGAAACCGCATCGGCGATCCTTACTTTGTCGTGCAGTAGATACTGGCTAAGGTAGCAGGCACGTTCCCTTGTATCAAGTGCACAAGCATGAAGGAGCCTTGCTCGCTCATCTTAAAATTTTCCCAAGCTTGACACCCCGAAAAGCCCTGTGTTACAAAACAAGTCGCTAACGGACTGCGGAAGCCACTTCGGACCCTCCAGTCACCGTAGCACTAAAAACGAACAGTCTCAGGATCCTGCTAAAGGGAAGAGATGTACGCGATTGTTCAAACAGGCGGGAAACAATACCGGGTTCAGCCCGGCGAAGTCGTTCAGGTCGAGTCCCTTCCGGGGGCTGTGGGTGGGACCGTCGAGCTGAAGCAGGTCTGCCTCGTCCATGGGGACAAGGGCCTCCAGGTCGGCAAGCCCTGGGTGGACAAGGCCACGGTGACGGCGGAAATCGTCACTCAGGACCGCACCCGTTCGATCATGATCTTCAAGAAGCACCGGCGGAAGAACTACCGGCGGACAAAGGGCCACCGGCAGGGCTTCACGCAGCTTCGCATTACCGCAATCTCAGCCTAGTGCGCGCAGAGGACTAGACCATGGCAACAAACAAAGGCGGCGGGTCATCGAGAAACGGGCGGGACAGCAATCCCCAGTATCTCGGCGTCAAGGCATACGGCGGCGAGACGGTGCCGGCCGGCTCGATCATCGTCCGTCAGCGCGGCACGAAGTTTTTCCCGGGCTTCAACGTCGGCATCGGCAAGGATCACACGCTCTTTGCCCGCGTCACCGGCGTCATCAAGTTCGAAGGGCGGCCCACCCGGAAGCGGGTCAGCGTCTACCCGGCTGCTTCCTGATCCCGTCTTTCACGCGGCTTCTTTCAGAATCACGCTAAATCCGCTATTCTCTTCCAGCCGCGCCAGAGCGGTGCATTCGAGCTATTGGAATCGCCATGTTTATTGATGACGTTAAAATTCATGTGAAAGCCGGACGCGGCGGAAACGGCGCCTGCAGTTTCCGGCGGGAGAAGTACGTGCCCCGTGGGGGGCCCGACGGAGGCGATGGCGGGAACGGCGGCCACGTGGTGATGGTCGCCTCGCGCCGGCTGACGACGTTGCTCGACCTTCGCTAC
>JANOEZ010000134.1:0-3088 GCA_031413335.1 Nitrospirota bacterium | reverse complement strand
CATCCCGCAGGGTCTGTTCAGTCCCCCGGCGTTCGACTTCTTCCGACTCGATCCAGTTGATGTTGATGCGGGTTTCGTGATCCACGCCGCCGTGCACCAGGGCTTCCGTCAGACTCTTGTAGGATTCCTTCAGGCCGATGTACTTGCCGACCAGTGCAATTGAAATTTCATGCTTGGGCCGCTTGATCTTCTGCACCATGGCGTCCCATTCGCGCAGGTTCGGCGGTCCGGTCTCCAGTTTGAGCTGGCGGACGATCAACTCGTCGAGCCCCTCCTTGCGGAAGACGATCGGCACTTCATACACCGTTTCCACGTCTTTGGCCGTAATGACGGCGCCCTTCTCCACATTGCAGAAGAGTGCGATCTTGTCCTTGAGGTCCGGCGGGAGGAATCGATCGGTCCGGCACAGAAGAATGTTCGGCTGGATGCCGATTTCGCGCAGTTTGTTCACGGAGTGCTGGGTCGGTTTGGTTTTTAATTCTCCGGACGCGACGATGTACGGCACCAGCGTCAGGTGGATATAGAGGACGTTTTCGCGCCCGACGTCGTAGGGCATCTGCCGGATGGCTTCCAAAAACGGCAGGCTTTCGATGTCGCCGACCGTGCCGCCGATTTCGACGATGGCGACGTCCGTGTCCTTGGCCACGTTCCGGATGCATTGTTTGATTTCGTCGGTGATGTGCGGCACGACCTGGACGGTCCCGCCGAGATAATCCCCCCGCCGTTCCTTGGTGATGACCGAATTATAGATGCGTCCGGTGGTGTAATTGTTTTCCCGGCCCAGCGTCAGTGAGGTAAATCGCTCGTAGTGGCCCAGGTCCAGGTCCGTCTCCGCGCCGTCTTCCGTCACGAAGACCTCGCCGTGCTGGTACGGGTTCATCGTCCCGGGATCGACGTTGATATAGGGGTCCAGCTTGAGGAAGGTGATCTTCAGCCCCCGGCTCTCCAGTAGATTGCCGATCGCCGCCGAGGCCAGCCCTTTTCCAAGGGAGGAGACGACGCCGCCGGTCACAAAGATGAATTTGCTCATCGTTTGCCTCTCGCGTTGGCCCGTGCGGACGACGGGGCGGTTGTGTGTCGTCGTGTCATGCTTCGTAAGACCGATTCCGCCCGCCTGAGATCCACTGGCGTGTCGATCCGCAGGGAATCATACTTCGTGTTCCAGACGCGGATCCTGATCCCGTGTTCGAGCGCGCGGAGCTGCTCCAGCTTCTCGGCCTCTTCAAGCGGGCTGGCCGGCAACTGCGACAGCCGCAGCAGCGTCTCACGCGTATAAATGTAAATCCCCAGGTGGACATAATGCAACCCGGCGACGAAATTCCCGGGTCCTTGTTCGCGGTCGCACGGGATCGGCGCGCGGGAAAAATAGAGGGCATCGCCAGCGGCATCCGTCACGACCTTCACAATGCCGGGGTTGCGGACTTCGCCGGATGCGGTCAGCGCCCGTTTGAGCGTCCCCATGCCGGCGCCGCTTTTGAGAAACGGCCTGATGAGATCGGTGAGCAGTCCGGGATGCAGTGCGATCTCGTCCCCTTGGAGATTGACGAACACTTTGCCGGATGTGTGGCGGGCCACGGCGGCGACCCGATCGGTCCCCGTCCGGAACGTTCCTTTCGGCATCACGACGGTCCCGCCAAAGGCACGCACCGCGTTTCGGATGCGGGCGTCGTCGGTGGCAACCAGTACGCGCTGCACGCCGGGCGTCAACCGGGCTCGTTCATAGACGTGCTGAATGAGCGGCTTGCCGGCCAGCAGGGCCAGGGGTTTTCCGGGGAATCGAGAGGAGCCGAACCGGGCCGGAATGACGACGGTCACCGGCGTGGTCGGGTTAGGCATGCGTCAGAGCCTCGGTCAGTTGTTGCGACGTGACCGTCGCCGTGCCGACCATGCCGACGACGATGCCGGCCGCGTGGTTGGCCAGGACAGCTCCGTCCCGGATGGACGCACCGGCCGCCATGGCCAGGGCCAGCGTGCCGATGGCGGTGTCGCCGGCGCCGGTCACGTCATAGACTTGCCGTGCCACCGTCGGAATGTGCCAGTGCGAGCCGTTGGATTCGAAGAGGCTCATGCCCTTTTCACCGCGTGTGATCAACACGCAGTCGCAGCCGAGCCGCTGCCGGAGAATATCGCCGGCCTGGTTGACGGCCTGGTCGTTCTCTCCGTGCACCCCGGCGGCCTGCGTGGCTTCGAGATGGTTGGGGGTGACCACCGTGACCCCTTTATAATAGGAGAAGTGTTCCACTTTTGGATCCACGACGACTGGGATCCGTCGGAGCGCGGCCAGGCGGGTCAGGTCGGCCATCAACGCCGCCGTCACGACGCCCTTGGCGTAATCCGACACCACGAGACACGAGATCTCGCGCAACCGCGACTCGACATACCGGATGATTCGTCGCTGATGTTGCGCATTGATATCGGTCCGCCCCTCCACGTCGTAGCGGACGATCTGCTGGTTATGCGCGATGACGCGGGTCTTTCTCGTTGTGGGGCGGTCCGGATCGATGATCACGCCGCCCCGTCCGTGCCGTTGCGTGCCCAATTCCTTCAGGAGCTGCCGTCCGCCTTCGTCGGAGCCGATGATGCCGCACAGATCCGCCCGGCCGCCGAGCGAGACGATATTGTTATAGACGTTGGCGGCTCCGCCGAGCTTGAGCGATTCCGAGCTGACGTGCACGATCGGCACCGGCGCTTCCGGAGAAATCCGGCTGACTTTCCCCCAGATGTAATGATCGAGAATCAGGTCGCCCACGACCAGCACGTTCGCTTGGGGAAACTTGGCGATGTGGCCGCGAAGCGCGCGCATGTCCGATGCCGGCAGGCGTTCCGCGTTCCCGCCACGGTCGCGGGTCTGTGCCGTCACGGCGCCGGCCTTGCCTATTGAATCGCTTTTCCGATTCGTTCCCATCGCACCCATCCCTGCCAGGTTCCCTCGCCGCTCCACGACCAGTAGATGCGCAAGGCCCGTCCTTTGATCTTGTCTTCGCGCACGTAGCCCCAGAAACGGCGCAGGCGCACCGTGAGCTTGGCTTCGTCAACAAACGCCTTCACGTAGGTGCCGTCGTTGCGATACGTGGGCAGCAGCCGTTTC
>JANOEZ010000133.1:0-1005 GCA_031413335.1 Nitrospirota bacterium | reverse complement strand
CCTTTCTCTCTGCCGATGCTGATCCTGGGCTTTGGATTTCTATGCTCGCGTAGGTTGAAGAACAAAGGGCCGGTGATTCCGGAGAACAATCGTCGCCGAACCAGCCGATGAAGTTGACCGGGCCGGCATGATGGCTTATCGAGCCACAACGGTCTTGCAGCCGGCCCGGCAACTTATCTTTATCGTTGAACTAAGGTCTAGCCGCATCGGAGTACGACCGGAGCCTGCTTGGCGTGATCTCGACTTGTTTGGTGTGACACGAATCGTGGCGCCAACGTTCTTCCCCAAGCTCCTGGCCTCCCTGCCGAAGAGTGGTTCGCATCCCTGCGAACCAGTCGCTGAGGCGCCCGAAGCGCTCGACGATAGACCACCACTAGTACGGTGCCACCTACGGGTGGTCGTAAAGTACCACGGCCGGTGGCTTGGACTCCTCCGGTTCAGATCCCGTTGTAACGATCGTTCTGGTTGTAGGGCCTTGCTAGCCTGCGGGAGCGCAAGCATGCTGGGATCAGAGCACGGCGACTTCCGTCTCGTGCCTGAGCTTTTCTCTTCTCTCTCCAGGAGTGCCCCGCATGACACCGCATCAGAAACGAACTCTGTCCCCCATCACCCAACGCATGGCCGGCGATATGCGCGTCCGCAACCTCGCCCAGCGAACCATTGACACCTACACCTACCACGTCGAACGCTTCGCCAAGCACTTCGGAAAAACGCTGGATGAACTCGGTCCCGAAGAGATCCGCAACTACCAACTTCACCTGGTCGAAGTCAAGAAGTCTTCGTGGAGCGGCTTTAATCAGGTGAATTGACCAAGTAATCACTTCTGACGTGAATAACGCCACGGGTCAGCTCGTACAGCTCCCGCTTTCCCTTCGGCTTCCGGTCAGCCCAAACGTCGATTTGCGAGACGGTTTCCCGGAACAGTTCTCGCAACCGCAGCGGGTCGGCCTTCTGCAACGTCTCACGCAGGCTTCCGAAGAGGCTCATTGCCATATCGATCTTTGC
>JANOEZ010000132.1:0-5424 GCA_031413335.1 Nitrospirota bacterium | reverse complement strand
CGGCAGTTGGTCGGAAAACACGATCCCCTCAGCTTTTGGTTGGTCGGGTTTCTTCTGTTGCTTGTAAAACCACTCGGTACAGGTTTGCGCGTCGACGAAGTATTGCTTGTCCTGTTTGATTTGCCGTTCGATGTGACCCGTGAATCCCTGAAAGACGTCCACGAATTGGGCTGAAACCAAGCCGGGGCCCCACAGCCACAAGCCGGCGGACCATGCTACGATGAGCGCACTTATCCGTTGTGATGACATGACGCGCACAGTATAACATCGGACATTCGACATGCCCACGCGAGTTGAAGAGACGCTGCCCTATCTGACCCATGCCGTGGCCGGCATCGGGGGCGTGATTCGGACCACGCCGGAGGATTTCCGCGTCGAGGAGAAACCGCTCTACCTGCCCTGCGGGGAGGGCGAGCATCTTTATCTGTCCATCACCAAGCGCGGGCTCTCCACACCGCAACTGGTGTCGCGGATTTCCTCCACGCTCGGCATAAAGGCGCAAAGCATCGGTGTGGCTGGGCTGAAAGATGCTCGCGCGGTGACGACGCAGATGGTCTCGCTGCAGCTTGTTCAACCGGATGCGATCGCCCGCCTTGTTCCTGACGAACAACTGCTCTCCGTCGAGATTCTGGGCCGCCATCGCAACCGGCTCCGGACCGGGCACCATGCCGGCAACACATTCCGACTTGTCATTCGGAAAATCGAACCCTCTGCCTCCGCGGTGGTACCGCAGATGATGGATGAGTTGGCCAAACGTGGCGTACCCAATTATTTTGGTCCGCAGCGGCAGGGGCGAGACGGTACCAATTACGAAGTCGGAGCCGCGTTACTCTATGACGAAAAACGGCGCGCCAAAATGCCCCGCTCCAAGCGCATCTGGTACCTCAATGCCTACCAGTCCATTCTATTCAATCGCATCCTGACCAAGCGAATCGACCGGATCGACCGGATATTTGTCGGGGATTGGGCGATGAAGCATGTCAACGGCGCCTGTTTTCAGGTTGAAGATGCCGAGGCGGAACAAAAACGAGCCGATGCCTTCGAGATCAGCCCGACCGGTATCTTATTCGGATCGCGGGCGTCATGGGCTGACGGGGAGCCGGGTGAAATTGAGCGGGCCGTGGCCGCCGAGTTCGACGCCACGCCCGAGTCGTTGCAGGAAGCCGGGAAGGCCTGCGGATTTCGGGGCGAGCGCCGCGCCCTGCGCGTCAGGCTGGAGAATCCGGACTGGTCGATCCAGGGCGACGCGCTGACGGTCTCATTCACATTGCCGCCGGGCGGCTATGCGACCAACGTTTTGCGAGAACTGATGAAAACAGGTTAGAGGTTATGGGCAATGGGCGATAGGTGAGAGAGGTTAGTCCTATCCTCTTTACCTATAGCCCATTACCTATCGCCTCTTCCGTAGTAGCCACGAACAATACAGGCCGGCGATGCCGATGGTCGTCAGTTCGATCGTCATCATGAGCCGGCTGACGACGGCCTCCGGTTCAGGCGGACTCCAATAAAAATGGAAACCCAGGAATTCGGGCGGCACGCCCGGCGGGGTCTCCCACGGCGGGAAGATCAGCGCCAGAATCAGGGCGCCGATCATGACGTAGAGCGCCGACATGTTCATCTCTTCTGCTTCGGCTCCTCCCGGATGCGTCGCCTGCGGGATTGACGCAGGCAGTTGCGGCCGCCCGCACCGCGTACAGTAGCGGTGGTCGTCAGAGAGTTCCTGATGACACGTCAGGCAGGTTTTCATGTGCGGTTGCCCTTAACCCGCATTATTCATGACGGCTTCTACTGCAACCGCCGATACGCCGCTACGACAAGCCTGACCGCTGGCTTGGCGCGGCCAGGCGGGCGGGCTCGCCGCTCGGTCGGTCACCAGCCTATTCAAGGCTGCCTCCCTTCCTCGCGACTCCACGCGCCCATCTCGCCAGGCGTCTCAGCGGTTTCGTCACGAACCCTCATGAATAATGCGGGTTAGAGAGTCGAGTCGGCACTACCGTACACTGCCTTGCATTGGAATGCCAACCTTGCGCGCGCCGGTTCATTGACACGGCGGCAGGCGGGCCTCATAATTACCCGCCGAATCATGTGTGTTGTGCGGCGTGTTCTGTAGAGAGGAATCGGAGTGGCCACAAAAAATCAAGATAAAGCCTACGAACAGACCGTCACGATGCAGGTCGGTCCGGAGTCGCAGAAGGTGGCCGTGATCGGCGCCGGCGCCTGGGGTACGACCCTGGCCAACCTGCTGGCCACCAAGGGGATGCCGGTCAAGATCTGGGCCCACGAGCGCGAGGTGGTGGAGGCTATCCGCAGCAAGCGCGAGAACACCATGTTTCTTCCGGGCGTCAAACTGCATGCGAGCATCATGCCGACCGGTTCGCTGCCGGACGCCATGCACCAGACGACGCTCATCATCTTTGCCGTGCCGTCGCACGCGGCCCGCACGGTGCTGAGCCAGTTGACGGCGCTGCTCTCCGCGCCGGTGGCGTTTGTCAGCGCCACGAAGGGGATCGAGGAGGACACACACCTCCTGATGTCGGACGTGATGAAGGAATTGCTGCTGCCGATGATGCATCGCTCGGTCATGGCGCTGTCAGGCCCGAGTTTCGCGCAGGAGGTCAGCAAAGGCCTTCCGACCGCCGTGACGCTGGCCGGGCAGGATCCAATGCTGCTCAAGCGCGTGCAGGGGATGCTTATGACGCCCACCTTCCGGGTTTATGGGTCGAGCGACATGATCGGGGTGCAACTCGGCGGGGCGCTGAAGAACGTGATCGCCATCGCCGCCGGCGTCGTGGACGGCCTGAAGCTCGGCCACAATGCGCGCGCCGCCCTGATCACGCGCGGGCTGGCCGAGATGGTCCGTCTCGGGGCCGCGATGAAAGCCGACCCGCGCACGTTCTACGGCCTCTCCGGACTCGGCGATCTGATCCTGACCTGTACGGGGGCCTTGAGCAGAAACTACAGTGTCGGCGTGAAATTGGCGCAGGGCGACACGCTGGAAGAAGTGCTCAAGGACACGCGCACGGTGGCGGAAGGCGTGCGAACCTCGCGGGCGGCGCTGGGCCTGGCCCAAAGTCACAAAGTCGACATGCCGATCGTCAAGGAAGTCTGCCAGGTGCTGTTCGCGGGAAAATTGTCCCGCCAGTCGGTGGTGGAGCTGATGGTGCGCGCGGCCCGCGACGAGGCGGATCCGACCGGCACATGACCCGCGAGCGGATCGAGAAACTACTGCGAGCGCTGCAGTCCGGCCGCCTGTCCCTGCCGGCTGCCTTGGACCGGTTCAAGACCCTCCCCTACGAAGACCTCGGATTCGCCTCCATCGATCATCACCGTTCCCTCCGGCAGGGATTCCCGGAAGTCATCTTCTGCGAGGGGAAAACGCGCGCGCAGATTGTGGCGATTGCGCGCGGGCTGCTCGCGAAGGGCGGTCCCCTGCTGGCCACCCGGGCCACGGCCGATGTGGCGAAGGCGCTCAAAAAGCTGGACCGACGGGCGCAGTACCATGACCTGGCGCGCACGGTCGTGATCCAGCGGAAGAAGCCCGTGCTCGCGGGAGATGTGCTGATCGTCACGGCCGGGACGGCGGATGTGCCGGTGGCGGAGGAGGCCCGGGTCACGGCCGAAATCATGGGGAGCCGTGTGGAGACGCTGTATGACGTCGGCGTGGCGGGCATCCATCGCGTGCTGGACCGCCATGAGCGGATTCGCCGCGCGCGCGCGCTGATCGTTGTGGCCGGCATGGACGGCGTGCTGCCCAGCGTGGTGGGGGGGCTGGTGGATCGGCCGGTGATTGCCGTGCCGACGAGTCGCGGCTACGGCGCCAGTTTCGGCGGGTTGGCGGCGCTGTTGACCATGCTGAATTCCTGCGCGGCCGGCGTCGGCGTGATGAACATCGACAACGGATTCGGCGCCGGCGTGCTCGCGCATCGGATTAATGTGCTGGGTGAACCGGACGTTAAACGTTAACCGTACGTTAAACGTTAACCGTGAAACGTTGATCAGGAAGGATATTCAGAAGTTTTTCTTGCGATTCACGGATAACGTTTAACGAATAACGATTGCCGCTTACTTCACTTCGATCGCGCCCCGTTTCGGCCAGGAGTTCATCAACGTTCGCGGCCCCTTCTCGCCCACCGCCAACAGCTTGGTCTTGATCTCATAGGCGTAGCGTCCGTTGCGAACGACCTGTTCATGCTGGTCTTTGCCGTCCCAGGTCAGCGTCACGGTCATCCGAGCGGCGCCATTGGGCAGCGGCAGGGTGATCGGCTGGCGGCTGGACAGGAACCGCATCGAGCGTTTCGAGGGCGAACTGATCAACGAGGAGACTTCGAGCAGCATCTCGCCGTCGAGATAGGAAGGCAGTTCGACCTCGATGGCCACATCCAGCATGCCCTGTCCGGGGACGTAGGACTCGGACGACATGGTCACCTGGATGATCCGCAGATCCGGTTCGGTGGCGGGAGGCCGTTTGGCATCGACAGCCGGCGCGCCCAGCAGCATGCCAGCCAGCACGAAGCTGCCCGCGAAGAGAAAACCGTGTAAAGCATCGTGCATGAAGTCGGGTCGTGGATAACACAGGGCCGGGGGAGTGTCAACGCGCGCGCGCGGCGCTGAGGTCTGAGGATCGGGGCGCGAGGCGAATCGTCCGACTCGACGGAGGTCATTTGCTGTGACGAGAAGGCTTGCGTTAAGATGGGCGCCGCGAAAGAATTTCACAAGCAGGAGCGCGTGTGAAGCATCTTCATTTCGATTGTTTCTCCGGAGTCAGCGGCGACATGCTGCTGGGCGCGCTGGTCGACGTCGGCCTGCCGCTGTCCGAGCCACGCGCTTGCCCGCGTAGCGCTTGCGCTCTGCCCCGAACACATCGGGAATTCCACTACAGATGCGAGAGGCGCTTTCTTTTTCACCCAACGCTGGAATTCCGTTGGCTCCAGCGGGATTGGGCGCCGACCATGTGCCCGACGCATCAATCACCGCGCTGGCTGCAACTCTCTCCGTGCCATTCACGGATATTTCAAAGGCCCGCTGCTCGCGCCCTTTTGAGGGAACTCGGTCCATGCCCTGCCGCGTCACCGCTGTCACTTTCGCGCCATAACGAATATTCGACGCAATAGTTGGCAACGCAGAAAGCGGTGCCAGATAATCATCGATCAATTGCTGCCCCGTGGGATCGCGATCAGGGTCGGGCATGGTCCATCCCGTTTGTTTCAATAGCTGCTCTGCCGCGCGATCCACATTGAAACGCCACGGCGAAAAGAAAGTCACATGCCCCCATTGGCGCACCGCAGCGGCAGGCCCCTCGCCCGCTTCGAAAACCACAAACGGCACGCCGCGCCGGGCAAGGTGCGCCGCCGCTGCAAGGCCAACGGGTCCCGCTCCAATAACCGCAACGGGCAATTTGGGATGCAAGGGAAAGTTCATTGCTTT
>JANOEZ010000131.1:0-9968 GCA_031413335.1 Nitrospirota bacterium | reverse complement strand
CCCAGCATCACGGCCGTCAGCAGCGCCAACAGCACAAAGCTGAGTTGCCCGACCCGGTATAAATCAAACGTCTGCGCCACCGCGCTCGGCAGTCGCGCCACGATCCCCGAGAAAATGATCAGCGAGATCCCGTTGCCGATTCCCCGCTCGGTAATCTGCTCGCCCAGCCACATCAGAAACGCGGTGCCGGCCGTCAGGGTGATCACCGTCATGAAGCGAAAGGGCCACCCCCCACTCATGACGAACTCTCCGCCCTTCATCTGCTCCAGACCAATTGCGATCCCGAAACCCTGGATGAGCGCGATGACGATCGTTCCGTACCGCGTGTACTGAATGATCTTCTTCCGCCCGCGCTCGCCTTCCTTGGCCAACTTCGACAAATGCGGGATGACGACCGTCAGCAACTGCAGAATGATCGACGCGCTGATATACGGCATGATGCCCAGCGCAAAAATCGTCAGCCGGGAGAGCGATCCTCCGGAAAAGATATCCAGAAATCCGAGGAGCGCCCCGCCCTGCTCCTGAAGAAACTTCGATAACGACTCCCCGTTGATGCCCGGTGTCGGAATGTGCGCGCCGACCCGGTACACGGCCAGCATGGTCAGCGTAAACAGAACCCGCGTGCGCAGCTCCGGAATTTTAAAGATGTTCTGAAAACTCGTGAGGAGCCGCTCAAACACTGCTGATGACCTCAGCCCGACCGCCGGATGCTTGAATCTTTTCCAACGCCGACTTACTGAACTTGTGGGCCTGGATCGTCACGGGGCGGCTGAGATCGCCAGTGCCGAGAATTTTCACCAATTGGGTCTTCTTCTTGATCAACCCGGCTTCAGCCAAGACGCTCGGCGTAATCTGCTCTACCGTGCCCAGCGTCACCAGGGACTTCAGATTGATGATGGCGTACTCCGTGCGAAACGGATAACGGAACCCATACTTCGGCATCCGACGGATCAACGGCATCTGCCCGCCTTCAAAGCCTGGCCGCTTCCCTCCTCCGGATCTCGCCAGTATTCCCTTGTGTCCTTTGGTCGCAGTCTTGCCGTGTCCGGACCCAGGTCCGCGCCCGATGCGTTTCGGATTTTTCTTGGCTCCAGCCGTCGGAGCCAGCATATGCAATTTCATTGGGCCTTCACTTCCAATAAATAGGAGACTTTGTCGACCAGTCCGCGAACCTGCGGCGTATCCGGCCGCACGACCGTCTGGCGAATCTTCCGGAGACCAAGCCCCTGCAGCACCAGGCGATGCCGGTACGATGTCCCGATCGGACTGCGCTTGAGTGTAATGGAGAGGCTTTTGGTTACTGCCGCGCTTATAGCCATGTGCCCTTATCCGACCCTCTCAAGCCCGCTCATTCGAATCCGCACCACCGTCTCGGGGTCCCTGAGTTGGCACAACCCCTCCAGCGTGGCCTTGACAGTATTGAACGGATTGCCGCGGCCAAGGGTCTTTGCCACGATATTATGCACGCCCGCCAGTTCCACGACGGCCCGAACGGCTCCTCCCGCGATAATGCCCGTTCCCGCCGCAGCCGGCTTGAGCATGACATGCTCGCCACAGTAGGTGCCGTGCACCTCGTGCGGAATGGTCTCACCCTTCAACGGAACCTGGACAAGGTTCTTTTTCGCGTGTTGGACAGCTTTCGAAATGGCCGTAGGCACTTCCGCCGCCTTCCCTTTTCCAATTCCAACCCAACCCAGTCCGTCCCCCACCACCACCAGCGCGCAGAATTTAAACCGCTTTCCGCCCTTGACCACTTTGGCGACACGGTTAATGAAGACCACCTTGTCTTTGAGATTCAATTCATCCGGATTGACTCGCACGCCGTTGTTCCCCTTCCTCCGTGACGGTTAAAACTGCAAGCCGCTTTCCCGGGAGGCGTCTGCCAGCGCTTTGATGCGGCCATGGTAGAGACGGCCGCCCCGATCAAACACCACCAGACCCACTTTCGCAGCCTTGGCGCGACTGGCAATGAGCTTGCCGACTTCCTTGGCCACGTCCATCGGGTTTTTCGATTGCGCCGTCTTCTTCAACTCGGGATCCAGCGTGGAGGCAGCCGCCAACGTATGGCCACACGTGTCGTCAATAATCTGGGCATAGATATGGCTCTTGCTCCGGAAGACGCTCAGGCGTGGACGGGCCGGCGTGCCGAACACCCGCTGGCGAACCCGCTGACGCCGTCGCTCCAGTTTTTCCGTCTTTTCAGTACTACGCACGTCGCACCTACTTCTTCCCGGTTTTCCCTGCCTTCTTGCGAAGGACTTCGCCCAAGTACCGAATCCCCTTTTGCTTGTACACGTCAGGCGGCTTGATGGCCCGCACATTGGCGGCGGTTTGCCCGACCAAGCGCTTGTCGATGCCCTTCAGCATGATGATCGTTTGCTTGTCAAGCTTGACGTCGATGCCTTTCGGCACCGCAAACGACACCGGCTGATTATAGCCGACGCTCAATTGAAGATTCTGGCCTTGCAATTGCGCCTTGTACCCGACGCCCGTCATTTCGAGCGTCTTCTCATACCCCTTCGTCACGCCGTCGATCATGTTACTCAACTCGGCCCGGACCAATCCGTGCATGGCGCGCGCCTCCGGTGCGTTCCCAGAACGATTCACCTGCACAGTCCCGCCGGATAGCTCCACGGAAATTCCAGACTTCAGCGACCACTGCAATTGCCCCAGCGGCCCCTTGACCGATACCACCTGATTCGCCACCGACACATCCACCTTGGGCGGCACGGCGATAATTTTTCTTCCAATTCGTGACATCGTGAACGTATCCCGCTTACCAGATGTGACAGAGCACTTCTCCGCCCAGGTTGGCCCGCCGCGATGCCTGATCGGTCATGACACCTTTTGAGTTCGAGACGATCGCCACCCCCATGCCTGCCATAATTTTCGGCATCTCGCGCTTGCCGACGTACACGCGCTTGCCGGGCCGGCTGATCCGGCGCATCCCCGTGATGATCGGCTGCCCATCC
The DNA here is from genome assembly GCA_031413335.1 of Nitrospirota bacterium. Classification (GTDB taxonomy): domain Bacteria; phylum Nitrospirota; class Nitrospiria; order Nitrospirales; family Nitrospiraceae; genus 2-02-FULL-62-14. Next base: position 6,996 of record JANOEZ010000131.1, on the reverse strand, counting down.
TTGATGTAGCGCAACTGTACCCGGAGCGTCGCATGCCCCGCATCTTCGGACTTCTCATAGGTGTTGATAAATCCCTCGGCCTTGAGCACCCGGAGAATCTCGCCTTTCAACTTGGACGCCGGCATGGACACCGTCTCCTGTCCCCGCCGTGCGGCATTTTTAATTCTGACCAGAAGATCTGCAATCGGATCGGTTACCATAACTTAATCCCTCAACCTACCAACTCGATTTCGTGATGCCCGGGATATCCCCCTTCAGGCCCAGAAAGCGAAAACAAATTCGGCACATCCGGAACCGCCGCAGAAACCCACGGACGCGCCCGCACAGGGGACACCGGTTATACTGCCTGGTTGAAAACTTCTGCTTGGTTGCGGCTTTGAGTCGTAACGCTTTTCGTGACACGAACGGTTTCCTCCGCCTCAGGTTCGGAACGGCATGCCGAGATGACGCAACAGCGCCTTCCCCTCGTCGTTGGTGATGGCCGACGTCACGAAGGTAATGTCCATGCCGTGAATCGACGCCACGCTGTCATACGCGATCTCAGGAAAAAGCAATTGTTCTTTGAGGCCCAGGGTATAATTGCCCCTCCCGTCGAACGCCTTGGGCGAGATGCCCTTGAAGTCGCGAATTCGAGGAAGCGCGATGGATACCAGCCGGTCCACGAATTCGTACATCCGGTCGCTCCGTAGCGTGACCTTGGCTCCGATCGGCATGCCCTGGCGAAGCTTGAATCCTGCGATCGCTTTCTTGGCCTTGGTCACAACCGGCCGCTGCCCGGTGATCACGCCCAATTCCGAAACAGCGCTCTCGAGCAACTTGACGTTCTGAATCGCCTCCCCCATGCCGACATTCAACACCACGCGCTCCAGCCTGGGCACCTGCATGGGATTTTTGTAGCTGAACTCCTTCATCAAGGCCGGCACGATCTCCCGGAAATAGGTTTCCTTGAGACGCGGAGGAGTCTTCGGGCCCGACGGAGCCTCGTCGACTTCCTTGGCCTTGTGGGCTGCAGGCGCCTCCTTTTTATGAGTCGCCTTCCTCTCGCCGCCCTTGTGAGGCGTTTCTTTTTCGCCTTTTGTCATTGCCAACTCAATTCCTACTCAATGACGGCCTGGTCTTTTTTCGTGATGCGCACGCGCTGCCCATCCTCAAGCACCTTGATCCCGATCCGGACCCGCTTGTTCAAGTTTGCGCTGTAGTACATCACATTCGAAATGGCGAGCGGGGCTTCCCGTTCGAGAATCCCCCCCTGCTTGACCTTCTGGTTCGGCTTGGTGTGCCGCTTCATCATATTGAGCTTTTCGACCACGACCGTACTCTCCTCCGGATGCACCAAGAGCACCTTGCCGGTCTTGCCCCGTTCCCGCCCGGCAATCACCAGCACCGTATCGCCTTTTTTTATTTTCGCCTTCATGACGTCGCCCCTCGGACCGCTACAGAACTTCCGGCGCAAGAGAAATGATCTTCATGAACTTTTTCCAGCGCAATTCCCTGGCCACCGGCCCAAAGATACGTGTCCCGACCGGCTCTCCCTGCGCATTGATCAACACGCAAGCATTGCGATCGAACTTAATATAGGAGCCATCCTCACGCCGCACGCCCTTGGTCGTCCGCACGATCACTGCCTTGCTCACATCACCCTTTTTCACCGTCGCTTGCGGGATGGCTTCCTTGACCGCCACCACGACAATATCCCCAAGGGAACCGTACCGACGCTTTGAGCCACCCAGCACGTGAAAACACATCACCCGCTTGGCCCCCGAATTATCGGCCACATCCATGTATGTATAGCTCTGAATCATGCCTGGTCCATCTCTCGAAGACTGTTCTGCCGGTTACTCCGCGCGACCACGCTCGACAATTTGCACAACCCGCCAGTGCTTGTGCTTGCTGATCGGTCTGGTCTCAATCAACCGCACACGATCACCCACCTTGCACTCGTTTTTCTCGTCATGCGCCTTCAGATTCGTGATGCGACGCAGGACCTTGCGGTAGAACGGGTGCCGGACCACCCTGGAAATGGCCACCACGACCGTCTTGTCCATCTTGTCGCTCACGACCTGGCCGACCCATTCACGTTGCGTTTCGTTTCTGTCCGCCATATCCCTCATCCCGCCTGTTTCTTGCCCGCCGGTTTAGTGGCCAGCACCTGCTGCCGCAGAACCGTTTTCACTCTGGCCAGATCCCGCCGGGCCTGCCGGATCTTCATTGGATTCTCAACTCGCCCTGCCGCCATTTGAAAACGCAGATTGAACAGCTCTCGCGCCAACTGCTGTTCCTTCTCTGCCAACTCAGCCGCGGTCAGATCGTGTAATTCTTTTGCTTCCATAAGAGGCTCGCGCACTTCTCCAACAGGGCTAGAATTGACCTCGCGCCACAAACTTTGTCTCAATCGGTAACTTATGGGCGGCCAGCCGAAACGCCTCCTTGGCAATCTCGGGCGTGACCCCATCCATCTCGTAGAGCACCCGCCCTGGCTTGACAACCGCCACCCAGTATTCCGGATTGCCCTTGCCCTTTCCCATGCGCGTCTCGGCCGGCTTCTTCGTAATGGGTTTGTCCGGGAAAATCCTTGTCCAGACTTGTCCGCCACGCTTCACGTACCGCGTGATCGCAATACGGGCGGATTCAATCTGCCGGCTGGTCAGCCATCCGGGTTCGAGCGCTTTCAGGCCGAACTCTCCCAATGTGAGAGACCCTCCGCGATAGGCCTTCCCCCGCATGCGGCCCTTTTGCATTTTCCGAAACTTAACTTTCTTCGGTGCCAGCATTGCCTACAACCTCATCCGCCCTGTCGACGCTCGAATCCTGACTCGCTCTTCTCTGCGAGCGCCGGCTGCACTTCACCACGATAGATCCATGTTTTGACGCCAATCTGTCCCATCGTCGTATGCGCCTCGGCAAACCCATAGTCGATGTCGGCCCGGAGCGTGTGCAGCGGCACGCGCCCTTCCCGATACCATTCCGTTCTGGCAATTTCGTTGCCGCCCAGCCGCCCGGCGACGCACACCCGGATCCCCTGCGCACCCAGCCGCAGCGCCGCCGCAATGCTGCGCTTCATGGCCCGACGAAACGCGACGCGTTTTTCCAACTGCGCGGAGATATTCTCGCTCACTAACTGCGCATCCAGCTCGGGCTTCTTGATTTCCTTGACCGTAATATAGACCTGATTCCCGTATTCCTTTTCGAGCGTCACCTTCAGCTTATCGACCTCAGCACCCTTCCGTCCGATGATAATGCCGGGACGAGCGGTATGGATGATCACCCTGGTTTGATCGCCTGACCGCTCGATCTCCACTTTGGCAATCCCGGCATGGTAGAGCTTTTCCTTGACCATCTTGCGGATTTTCACATCCTGATGAAGCAGCTTGGCGAAATCCTTTTCCGCATACCATCTGGAATTCCATGTGCGGTTGACACCGAGCCGGTACCCGATCGGATGTGTTTTCTGTCCCATAGATCCTGCGCCCTGCCTCTCTATTTTCCTGCCGCGGCGGATTCAGGCACCGTGACGATGATCGTAATATGACTGGTCCGCTTTTGGATGCTATTGGCCCGCCCCATCGACCTCGGCCGGAACCGCTTGAGTATCGGCCCACCATTGACATAAGCCTCGGAAATCCACATCCCCTCGCTGCCGCCCATATCCTTTTGCTCGGCATTGGCCACAGCCGAGCGCAACACTTTTTCCACCACCAGGGCCGCCGCACGCGGGGTGTACTTCAGCATGGCAAGCGCCTTCGGCACCTGCTGGCCACGAATCATATCCGCCATCACGCGGACCTTGCGCGGAGCCATCCGGACATATCGCAACATCGCTTTTGCTTCAGCCATTGCCCTCTCCCGCCTACTTCAGCGCAACCGCCTTTTCCGTCTTGACCGCCCCGTGCGCCCTGAAAAATCGCGTCGGCGCGAATTCACCCAGCTTGTGGCCGACCATATTTTCCGTCACAAAGACCGGAATAAATTTCTTCCCATTATGCACGGCGAACGTATGCCCGATCATCTCAGGCGTCACCGTCGAACGACGCGACCACGTCTTGATGATCTTCCGGTCGCGCTCCTGATTCATCCGCTCGACTTTTTTCAGCAGATGATCGTCGACGAATGCACCCTTGTGAACTGACCTTGGCATCGAACTCCTCTCCGCTGACGGCTAGCGAACGCCTTTTTTACGACGCGTGATAATGAACTTGCCGGTCTTCTTGTTCCTTCGTGTCTTATACCCCTTCGCCGGCTGCCCCCAAGGCGACACCGGATGCGGGTTCCCCTGACCGGACTTTCCTTCTCCGCCGCCGTGTGGGTGGTCGACGGGATTCATCACCACGCCGCGCACATGCGGCATGCGGCCGCGCCAGCGGGATCGACCGGCCTTCCCGACCGTCTCGTTTTCATGGTCCAGATTTCCGACCTGCCCGACCGTCGCCAGACACGCACCCAGGACCCGCCGCATCTCACTGGATTTCAGCCGGATCTGCACGTAGAGCCCTTCACGCCCCATCACCTGCGCGAACCCACCTGCGCTCCTGATCAACTGACCGCCCTTGCCCGGCTTGAGCTCGATATTGTGAATCGTCGTGCCCAGCGGCATATTGTCGAGCGGCAGCGCGTTGCCCGGCCTCACTTCCGCCGTCGGGCCCGACTGCACCGTATCCTTCACCGCCAGCCCTACAGGTGCCAGAATGTAGCGCTTCTCTCCGTCGGCATAATGGAGCAACGCGATCCGAGCCGATCGATTCGGGTCATACTCGATGGCCGCCACTCGCGCTGGCACGCCCGCCTTGTCGCGCTTAAAATCAATGCGCCGATAGAGACGCTTATGGCCTCCGCCACGAAAGCGAACGGTCGTCCGCCCTTCGTTGTTCCGCCCGCCCGTGCGGAGATGAAACTCCGTCAGGCTCTTTTCAGGCCGCTTCTTCGTCAGGTCCTCGGTCGTCACCGCCGTCATGCCGCGCCGGCCAGGCGACGTTGGTTTGTAAATTTTCAATCCCATATTGTACCTTGAACCCGTTATGCGCTTTCGTAGATATCGAGCTTCTCGCCCTTCTTGAGCGTCACGATCGCCTTCTTCCAATCCGACCGCTTACCGGAAAATCGTCCCAACCGCTTGATCTTCCCCCTGACGGTCATCACATTGACCCGCTCGACCTTGACCTTTAGCAGCGATTCAATCGCCTGTTTGATCTGCACGCGATTGGCACCCAAGCGGACAAGAAAGCCAACCTGGTTGGCGCTCTCGCGCAGCGCGGTCATTTTTTCCGTCAAGAGTGGACGGACCAGCACGGCATGGATTCCCTGCGTCATGCCCAGACCTCCTGCAGACGCGGCACATCCCGCTCCAGGATCACAAACTTCTCATAGCGCAGCACGTCATAGACGTTGACCGTCTCGGGCGCGACCACTTTGACGCCCTGAAGATTGGCAGCGGCCCGTTCGAGGTCGGCATGGCCCGCTCCCACCACGATGAGCGTGGTGGACGTCAGCCCCAATTGCGACAGCACCTTGGCCAGCAATCGCGTTTTCGGCGCTTCCAGCGTCAGCGCGGACAACACTAGCACGCTGCCGGCCGCCAACTTGGCCGACAAGGCGCTCTGCAACGCCGCCCGATACTTCTTCTTCGGAATGGAATAGGCATAGCTGCGCGGCTTAGGCCCAAAGACCGACCCGCCATGCCGCCAGATCGGCGACCGGATCGACCCGGCACGCGCGCGCCCCGTATGCTTCTGCTTCCAGGGCTTCTTCCCCGATCCACTGACTTCACTGCGCCGGAGCGTAGAAGCAGACCCCTGGCGCTCACAAGCCTGTTGCATGATGACGGCTTCGTGGACAAGCGACTTTTCGGGCTTTGCGCCGAACACCGCCTCGCGCAGTTCGACCGACCCCACCTTCCGTTTATGCACGTCGACGACGTCAACCGTTGCCATCGTTATGCCTTCTTGGATTTCCTGACAACCAGCAACCCGCCCCGCGCTCCCGGTACCGCCCCACTGACAAACAACAGATTTTCATCCGGACGCGCCTCGACAACTTTCAAACGCTGAATCGTCACTTGCTCGCTCCCCATGTGTCCTGGAAGCGATTTGCCCTTCCACACGCGAGAGGGATAGGAGCTGCTGCCGATGGAGCCTGGCGCGCGATGGAACATGTGTCCGTGCGTCTCGGGGCCGCCGCTATAATTATGTCGCTTGATGACCCCCTGAAACCCCTTGCCCTTCGAGACACCTTCGACATCCACCCACTCGCCTTTTTGAAACACATCGGCTTTGACCGTCTGCCCGGCTTTGACATCGCCAAGCTTCTTGAACTCCTTGGTCCAGCGGCTCGGAGGCACATCGGCCTTCTTCAAGTGTCCCACCTGAGCCTTGGTCACCTTGCGTTCCTTGGTCTCCTCAAACGCCAACTGCACGGCTTCATAGCCGTCACGTTCGAGGGTTTTGACCTGGGAGACGCGGCAAGGACCGGCCTCGATCACCGTCACAGGGGTCATCTTGCCCCGGTCATCGAAGACCTGCGTCATGCCGAGTTTTTTGCCGAGCAATCCGTTTGTCATGCGTCCACCGACTAGAGCTTGATCTCCACATCCACGCCAGCCGCCAAGCTTAACTTCATCAGCGCATCCATTGTTTCCGGCGTCGGCTCCATGATATCGAGCAGCCGCTTGTGCGTTCTGATCTCGAACTGCTCGCGCGACTTCTTGTCCACGTGCGTAGACCGCTGGACCGTGAACTTTTCGATCCGCGTCGGCAATGGAATCGGCCCGGCGATCTTGGCGCCGCTCCGCCTGACCGTCTCCACAATTTCAGCCACCGACTGATCGAGAACCCGGTAATCGAATCCCTTCAGTCTGATCCGAATGCGCTGATCGACCTTCACCATAAAATTATCGAGCCTCTTTCGCCTGTCCGTTCGTCCGTTACGCCAGGATTTGGGAGACGACGCCGGAGCCGACGGTCTTGCCGCCCTCGCGCACGGCAAAGCGCAGGCCCTGATCCATGG
>JANOEZ010000130.1:0-1341 GCA_031413335.1 Nitrospirota bacterium | reverse complement strand
GGAGCGCCGGGGTCGATGCCGTGGCGGTGGCTTACGGCGCTCACTCCGAGGAATCGCTGCGGGCGTTTGCGCCGCGCGCTTGCGTGGCCAGTGTCGGGGAACTGCGGCTGTGGCTGACGCCACGTCGTTGAACTGATGGCTGAACCCGAGGGCGTGGCTCGAGTAATCGCCGGCGTAGCCGGACCGCATGCCTCGTTCATCGCGCCACCACTCGTTGCGGACGGTGATGTAGTCCCGTGCGGCGACCTCGAACATGGTGTAGTTCAGGAGTCCATAGGTCGTGGACATGCCCGGGAGCAGCGCCCCGCGTGTGCCACCAGCTGCGAATGACCGTGTCGGACCAACGTTCGGCGTGCCGCCGAGGACGCCGTCCCGTTGCCACATATAGATGCCGGCCATCTTCGTGTGGACTTTTTCATTGATCCGGTGCTGCCACGTTGCCACGGCGTAATTGAAATTGTCGTGACCGGCCGGTTGTCCATTCACTTCAAAGTGGCGGTACTTGGCCGTGTTGACGTTATTGAGAACGAAATAGACGGAATCGTTGTTGTCCGCCGCGACCCATCGGATGCCCACCATGCCGGTCGGCACCGCACCTTTGTACCAGGGTGCCATGTCCGTTCCAGAATGGATCGCGCCCTGGATGGTCCATTGCTTGTTCAGCATGATGGTCGCCATGATGCCGGTTTGGGTATAGGTGTCGAAGGTGAACTGAAGCGTATGGGAGCCCATGTAATTGTCCGGCGCGAACTGGGTTTCGATGTCGGGGGTCGCCACCCAGCGGCCGAGGCGCAAAATCAGTCCTTGCGCAATCTTGGGAATATACATGTCCAGATATTGTTCCGTCGGGTCGTAGCCGTAGAGTTGGTTGCGTTTGAGCAGTTGATTGCTGAACCAGCCGCCGGACGTCATGTAGCGATAGTCGACCCCATATAGGTGGGTGGATCGGAACCCGAACTCGATGTGATCGGTCTGGCTGGTGTCCACCTCGCGCTCGATGCGCACCAGCGCCTGGTCCAGCACCACGGCTCGAGGGACGATCCAATAGGAGATGGGCTGGTTCGAATTGTCCGCGGTGCTCCAGTTATAGGCGCCGGTTACCCAGCCATAGGTTCTGATCCGGTTCGCTTTGAGTGCGTCTCCGATCGAGCTGCCGGAGAGCGCTTTCATAAAGGGCCACTCCTTGGTGCTCGGCGGAATGCCGAGCAGTGGGTACCCTTGATATTCAGAGCTTGGGAATGGCGGTGAGTGAAAGGGCGCGGGCGCCGCACGCCGGGCCGGTTCCGGTCCGGCCTCGGCTATGGCCGTGCCCTTAAATTCATCGGCGTAGGCGTTGTAGAG
>JANOEZ010000129.1:0-4168 GCA_031413335.1 Nitrospirota bacterium | reverse complement strand
CGCGCGCCTTCAAGCGCTTCGCCGCCGCGGCGACATCGCCCGGCGCGTCGTAGATGCCGACCATCTCCACCATCTCAGTGGGCTCCCTTTGCGTGCGTCCGCGCGTGGATCGCGTCACCCGCCTGGCCGGCAGCGGCCAGGCGCAGTTCGGCGGCGACGGCGGCGATCCGCTTGCCGGCAGCCTGAACTACCCGTTCGGGGTCTTGGTGGATCGTGCCGGGAACGTGTATATTGCGGATACGTTCAATCATCGGATACGCATGATCGCTGTGTAACGCGCGGGGCGCGCGAAGTGAAAAGTAAGATGAGTCAGCCATGCTGAAAAAGAAGCCTGCATACACCGTCGCCATCATCGGAGCGACGGGGGCCGTCGGCAGGGAGAGTCTCGAGATTCTCGAGGAACGCAAGTTCCCTCTTGAATCATTGCGCCTCTTTGCGTCGAAGCGGTCCGCCGGCGAGACCCTGGCCTGCCAGGGGCGTGAGTGGACAGTCGAAGAACTGACCCCGAAGACCTCGTTTGCCGGGGTGGACTTCGCCCTGATTTCGGCCACGGACGAGATCAGCAAGGAGTACGGACGGAAACTCGGCGCGGCGGGCGTCATCGTGATCGACGACAGCGCGGTCTTCCGCATGGACGCCGATGTGCCGCTGCTCGTGCCCGAGGTCAATGCGCATGCGGCGAAAAAAATGCCCCGTGGCATCGTGGCGATTCCGAACTGCACGACGACACCGCTGGTCATGGCGCTCAAGCCGCTGCACGACGCGGCCGGCGTCAAACGGGTGGTGGTCACGACTTTTCAATCGGTGTCGGGAACCGGCTCGGCGGCCATGGATGAGCTGGTGGAGCAGACCAAGGCATTGCTGTCTTTCCAAGACGTCGAGGCCAAGGTCTATCCGCACCAGATTGCCTTCAACCTGCTGCCGCATATCGGATCGTTCGGCCGGGACGGCGAGTGTTCTGAAGAAGTGAAGATCGTCCAGGAAACGCAGAAAATCCTCGAAGCGCCGACGATGCGGATCACCGCCACGACTGTGCGCGTGCCGGTGCTGCGGTGCCACTCCGAGGCCATCAACGTCGAACTGGAGCGTCCGCTGAAGCCGAACGACGCGCGCGCGCCGCCCTGGCGGCGATGCCCGGTGTATTGGTCTACGACGATCCGTCGAAAAAGCTCTATCCCATGCCGCTGGACGTGAGCGGCAAGGACGACGTCTACGTCGGCCGGGTCAGGGAAGATTTCTCGGTGACAAACGGCCTGAACCTCTGGGTGGTCTCCGACAATCTGCGCAAGGGGGCGGCGCTCAACGCCGTCCAGATCGCCGAACTGCTGATCAGGTAGGTCATGCCCGAACTCGACGGGCTTGGAAAGTCGCTGATTCTTGCCGGATGTTTTCTGGCGCTGGCCGGTGTGGTCCTCCTGCTGGTCGAAAAGGGCGCAGGTTCCGGTGGGTCACTCGGTGAATGGTTGGGCCAATGGCTGGGATGGTTCGGGAAACTCCCAGGCGATATTTCGGTCAAGCGGGATGGGCTCAGTTTTTACTTTCCGCTGACGACGAGCATTCTGATCAGTGTCGTGCTGAGTCTGCTGGTGTACTTTTTGTCGAAACGGTGACCATGCCGGCTGTTATTGTCCTCTGGGCGACGCTCCTTCTCCTCCTTCCCACGTCGAGTTTTGCCGACGATGTCATGCGAGTGCTGCTGATGCAGGACGCCCAGCGGGTGGAGATCTCTGCCGAGCGCGGTGTGACTGTCCAGATGCCGAACGGGGAGACGCGGGTGTTTGCCGGTTCCGTTGTGGCCAGGCCGTCGGCGGCGAGCCTGACATTGAATGGGGAGCGAATTCAGGCTGAGTCCGTGACGATCCGGAGCCGCGGCGGCGATCTGACTGTGACGAACGGCGGCAACGGAATGGGCGAGCCCAAGCCTTTGATTGTCGGTGGCAGTCTGAAGATCCTGGCCCGAGGCAGTGGACTCTCGCTTGTCAACGATGTGGATCTGGAGGAATACATCAAGGGCGTCGTGCCGGCCGAAATGTCTCCGGGCTGGCATCCGGAGGCGCTCAAGGCCCAGGCGGTCGTCGCGCGGACCTATGCCCTCTATCAGCGGATGTTGAACAAATCACGCGAGTACGATCTCGTCGCCACGGTGCAGGACCAGGTCTACCAGGGGCGGCAGGGTGTGGATCATCGCGTGCAGGAGGCCGTGGAGTCCACGCGCGGGATTGCCGTGGCCTATCAGAACGCGCCGATCTACGCGGCCTTTTCGTCCACGGCGGCCGGCCCGACCGAAGATGCCGTGAACGTCTGGTCCAAGGACCTGCCCTATTTGAAAGGCGTGGACTGCCCCTTCGATGTGAATGCGCCCCGCTATCAATGGCGCGCCGTGTTGAAGGTGCAGGACTTGGAGGCGACATTTCGTCGGCAGGGTGTGGATGTAGGCGCCATCGCCAGCCTGACGCCTTTTGCCTATAGCAAGGCCGGGCGGGTGACCAAGCTCCGGATTCTCCATTCGCGCGGCGAACTCATCCTGCGAGGAGAGGATTTCCGTCGCCTGATCGGCTATTCGGTGATTCCCAGTACGCAGTTTGACGTGGAGTCCATGGGATGGGAGATTGCGCTCTCCGGACGCGGGTCCGGCCATGCCGTCGGGCTTTGCCAATGGGGGGCCAAGGAAATGGCGGAGCACGGCTATCCCTACGCGACCATCCTGGCCTATTACTTTCCGGGTACTGAACTCAAACGCACCTCATCCCTGTCCCGTTGATGTTCCTCTCTGAGTTCGATTTTCCCTTCGATCCCTCGCTGATTGCGGACCATCCAGTTGAACCTCGCGATCAGGCGCGCTTGCTTGTTATGCCAAAAGGCGGCGGCGCCTGCGTACACCACCGCGTGGCAGACTTGCCCACGTTTCTCAATTCCAAAGATATCATTGTCGTGAACGATACGAAGGTCCTGGCGGCCAGGCTCAGCGGGCGCAAGCGTCCAGGTGGCGGGCATCTGGAACTGGTCCTGGTCAGGCCAATTGGACCGGATCAGTGGGAAGTCCTGTGCAAAGGAACAAAGCCTGGCCAGGTGATCGAACTGGACGGCGGCGCAACCGCGACGGTGGTGGAGCAGGGAGCTGGTGGAATCATCATGAAATTTTCCTCGTCGGTGCCCGCGCTATTGGAGAAGATCGGCCGGATGCCCTTACCGCCCTACATCAAGCGAAATCCCAATGAACAGGATCGGATCTGGTACCAGACGCTGTTCGCGCGCGAAGCCGGTGCCATTGCTGCCCCAACGGCAGGATTACACTTTACGGAGCGGCTGCTGGCTGTGCTGAAAGACAAAGGCGTACGAACGGCCACGGTGACCTTGCACGTCGGGCCGGCTACGTTCCGGCCGGTGACAGCCGAGCGGATTGACGAGCATCGGATGGGCACCGAGTGGGCGGAGCTCTCACCTCACACGGCGGCGGCCATCAATGAGACCAAAAAGGCGGGCGGGCGAATTGTCGCAGTCGGGACCACCGTTACTCGGACTTTGGAGGCGGCTGCTTCAGCCGATGGAATGGTCAAACCGATGAAGGGCGAGGTTGGGATATTCATCACGCCTGGGTATCAATTCAAAATCGTGGACGTGCTGATGACGAACTTTCACCTGCCAAAAACGACCTTGCTGATGCTCGTGTCGGCCTTTGCGGGGCTGGAACCCTTACGGGCGGCCTATGCCGAGGCGGTCAGAGAGAAGTACCGGTTTTATTCTTACGGCGACGCGATGCTGATCGTTTGACGGATGCTGAAAAGGCCGCCAGCTTCGTTCTCGGTCGTCCGTCTCCCTGCGGCCTCGTTGGCTGACCTTTTTGAGCATCCTGGAGTGCTTTCTTGAGTTTTTCATGAGACCAGTCTAGACTTCATGCAGTTGTCAGCAGGAAAACTCTCATGAAAAATAAGAATGTCCCTATTTTTCTCCTCGCAACTCGTGGAGTTGCGCCAAGCATCGAGTGGGTCGAAGAGCCTAGGCGTTCACGATTTATAAGAAGTGACGGGAGGGGATTATGAGCAACAGGGATAAAGACAACAAGTGTAGTCTTGTGTCACTTGTGCGTACAATTTCCTATTGCTTTGTCTTTCTGATTCCGCTGGTCGGATGCCTGGGGCCACGGCAGGTCGTCATAACTCATCCAGAG
>JANOEZ010000128.1:0-2164 GCA_031413335.1 Nitrospirota bacterium | reverse complement strand
CACCTGAACACGGGCCAAAAAAGATGGGACGCCATCGTGGAGGCGGCGCGCGAGGTGGCCATGCCGATCTTCGCCTCCACCGTCACCACCGTCATCGTGTTCCTGCCGATCTTTTTCGTCGTGGGCATCGCCCGACTGCTGCTGATTCCGCTGACCTTCACGATCGCCATCTCCCTGTTCACGTCATTTTTCATCTCGCGCACGGTCACGCCGGCGCTCTGCTTCAAATATCTCAAGCCCGAACAGGAGGCCCATCGCGGAATGCCGGGCTGGTGGGTGCGGTTCATGGAACGGACGCGGCGCTGGTACGAGGCGATCGACGACCGTTACCAGCAGGCGCTCACCTGGACGCTCGCGCATAAGAAAATACTCGTCGGCGGGATCGTGCTCGTGTTCGTCAGCTCGCTGGGACTGATCCCGTTCATCGGGCAGGAATTCATCCCGGTCAACGACGAAAGCCAGTTCCGCATCGTCGTGCGCGCACCGGTGGGCCAGCGGGTGGAAAAGACGGAGCAGCAGGTCATCGAGATCGAGCGGGTGCTCCGGGAGAACATCAAACCGGAAGAGCTGGACACGATTGTTTCCAGCACCGGCGTGCTGACGCAGGGCCGGTCTTCGCTCTTCAATCCGAACACCGGCCCTCACACCTCGGTCGTGCAGGCCTATCTGGTCCCTCAAGACCGGCGGACGCGCAGCCAGACCCAGATCATGAACGAGGTGCGGCCGAAGATTCTGCAACTTTTCCCCGGCGTCGCGATGTATTTCGATCCGGGCGGGATCATCAAGCGCGTGACCAGCTTCGGCTCGCAGAAAGCGGTGGACGTGGAAATTTACGGCTACGAGTTCGAAAAGGCCCGCGGGGTCATCAAGCAGGTGGAAGCCATCATGCACGACGTGAAAGGCCTGGCCGACATCGAGGTGAGCCGCGAGGAAAACTATCCCGAACTGGACATCACCGTGGACCGTGAAAAAGCCGCGCTGCTGGGCATCAGCGAGACCGACGTGGCCAACGCCGTCCTGTTCTCGCTTAACGGCAACGGCCAGACCGATCCGATCATCTACACCGACCCGGAGACCGGCAACGAGTATTACATCAGCGCCTGGCTGGCCGAAGAGCACCGCAAGGACCTCACCGCGCTGGATCGGATCGTGCTGACCAGCCGGACCGGCGAGGCGGTGCTGCTGAAAAACATCGCGGCGGTGAAATTCAACGCCGGCCCCGTGAAAATCGACCGGAAGTATTTCCAGCGGGTCGTCCATATCACGGCCAACCCGGTCGGACGCGATCTCGGCAGCATCGGGAGCGAGCTGGAATCGCGTTTCGAACAGTTGCAGCTTCCGCCCGGCTTCACCGTCCGCGTGGCCGGCCAGATCGCGCAGCAACGCGAGACGTTTACCGGCCTGATCTTCGCGACCATCCTGGCCATGATGCTGGTCTATATGGTGATGGCTGCCCAGTTCAAATCGCTCGTGGACCCCTTCATTATTATGTTCTCCATCCCGATGGGCCTGCCGGGCGTGCTGCTGATCCTGTTTCTCACCGGCACGACCCTGTCCACGACCTCGTTCATGGGTATCATCATGATGCTGGGCATCGTCGTCTCCAATGGCGTGCTGCTGGTGGATTACACGAACGTGCTGCGGCGGCGCGGCGTGGCCCTGCGCGAGGCCGTCGTGCTGGCGTCGCGGACGCGGCTGCGGCCCATTCTCATGACGTCGCTGGCGACAGTCTTCGGGCTGTTGCCGATGGCGCTGGGGCTCGGCGTGGGCGGAGAAACCAACGCACCTCTGGCCCGGTCGGTCGTCGGCGGGCTCAGCGTCTCGACGATCCTGACCCTGTTTTTAATTCCTACGCTGTATGTGATTTTGGAAGAGAAGTTCCCGCGCAAGACGGATTCGATGAAGGACGATCAGGCTGGAACCGCACCGGCACCGGCCGTCCCGTCGCATTGACAAGACTCGAAGCGCTCCCCCACAATATCAACATGCCTTCCCGACCGGAACAACAGCCCGCTCGCAATACTCCCGCACAGGACGAGATTCCCGATCGTCTCTGCACCTGGTGCAAGGTGCCGATGAACAAGCGCCTCGTCGGCGACGGGCAGTACCTCCACTACACCTGCCCGAAGTGCGTCTTCCAGCACACGATGAAAAGGGAAGTCAA
>JANOEZ010000127.1:0-4156 GCA_031413335.1 Nitrospirota bacterium | reverse complement strand
CTTGCTTGCGCTAAAGAAAACCTAGGCCGTGCCGGACTCTTTCGGGCGCTTCGCGAACCGGTCCTTCAAGCGCTGCCGCGTCTGCTCGGCCTGTTCGAACATCTTGCATTTGTCGTAGGCGCTAATCAAGTTGTAATAGGCGAGCGGCTCGTCCGGGTTGTGCGTGACGGCGTCTTCCAGCACCTGAATGGCCAGATCCGACTTCTTGTGATTGAAGGCGATTTCCATCAACTTGAAACTGGCTTCGAGGTGCTTGGGATCGAGTTCTAGGGTCCGGAGATAGCATTGCATCGCCATGTCCATGGTGTTGTAATCGGACACCTCCGGATTGTCCAGCTCGACGTAGACGCCCGCCAGATTGTACCACGCGATCGGATCATCGGGCGTCACTTCGACCAGCCGCTCGTAATACTTCTGGGACTCCCGGAACTGCCGCTTGTCAGAATGCACGCGTCCCATATTGAAGAGCGCCAGCACGTCGTCGGCATGCAGCTCCAGCGCGCGCTTGAACTGCGTCTCCGCCTCCTCCGCCATGCCCTTGGTGGCATAGATGGTCCCGAAGTTGGAATAGTACATGGCCAGGGACCGGTTCATTTCCTGGCGCAGACCCTCCGCCATCTCGATGGATTTCTTGACCTCGACCAGGGCGTCGTCCAGGCGGCCCTTGCTGAAATACAGTTCGCCGAGACGGCAGCGGGCCTGAAAATCCTCCCCCTCCGTCGCCAGCAACTTCTCGATCTCGGCAATTTCCTCGTCCGGCGTCAACTGCGGTTCAGGCTGTTCGACGGCCGCTTCGCCTGCATCCGCTTGTGGTGTCGTCTGTTGCTCATCCATGGTTCCGATTCCTCTATCACGCCTGCTGGCCGAGCAGGGGACGCGCATCCCCCGTCAGGGCAGAGACTTCCGTTCGTATTCCCGCCTGCGGCGCGACGCGCCGGCGCTCCAGCGTCAGCAGCAGCACCCCGAGCAGCACCATCAACGTCAAATGCGAGAGCTGCAGGGCATAGCCGGCCAGAAACATCAGCCCGATGCCGATGCCTTCGTACCGGCCCTGCGTGTACAGCCTGACAACCGTATAGGACCAGGCCAGCAGTCCCGCCATGTACAGCGCAAAGGGCAGGTAGAAGGTATAGCCCATGCCCATCTGGAAAATCCAGCCGATCCCCTCGCCAGTTTTGCGCACATTTTCAGCCACGGCCGGGTCGTACCAGCCGGCCAGGGTATCCACGAACAGCAGCAGCACGAACGAGGCCGCGACCGTCAGCGCGAACGCGATGGTCCGCCGCTGCTGCCGCTTGTTGGTGGTGGTGAGCGAGAACCCGCCGTAAGCCCAGAACACCAGCAGGCTGGCCAGAACCATCAACGCCTCCCCGGCTCGAACGATCTCGTGGACCAGCGGCGGCGCATCCAGCGAACCAACCAGGCCATAGGAGGTGGAGACCACCTGATAGTAGAGCCAGCCGGAAATTCCCAATAGATAAACCACGATCATGATCCGCTGACTCCACGGACGGGGAACCGACAGGTAGTCCGCGACGAGCAGCAACAAGATGGCCCAGAAGACAACGTTATAGACAACCGCCCCCAGCATGGCCGGCGGGAAGATGAGAAACCCGATGGTCAGCAGCAGGAGAAACGACGCGGAGGGGACCACCAGCGCATCGTACCGCCCGCTCCCGACGGAACGGACCTTGTTCAGCAACGCCAGCGTCAGGACCAGAAAGACCAACATGGATGTCACATTGAGCAGCGTAAACCCCATCGAAGAGAGAACCTTGAACGTGATGCGGACCGATTCGTATTTAGCGGCCAGCTTGCTCAGATGCATGCCCAGCCGCGAGACGAGCCGGTACAGCACAAGCTCGAAAAACGCCGCCCACAGAAGAACCTTGGCGGCCGTCTCGAAGAGCAGCCCCTGCTCGTCCACTCTGCCGTCCGCTTTGACCGCCGTCTCGATGTGCATGGTATGCGCCGGTGCGACAAAACGATGGGTGGATCAGGAGCGGGCCGTGAGGGGGACGCGCTGGGATTGCGCCTTGGCGCGGGCGATGTAGAGCAGCCCGTCCGCCATCGAATAATTGAAGGGCAACTCGCAGACGACTTCGCTGATCTTCCCGTAGACGTGCTGATAGACCTTCTCGGCCTGCTCCGGCGTCATGCCGGACGACACTTCGTAGAAAAACCCGAGGCTGAGATCCTCCGAGGCGGGCCGCATGATGCGCTGGATGCCGTGCCCGCCCGGGTCGCTCATGATCGGGGCTTCCTTCTCCAGATCGAACAGGCAGGGCTGGCAGGAGAACCCGTAGGAGGAATTCAGACGCTGGTTCTCCACGATGAAGTTCATCGTCTCCATCGACTCCTCCTCGGTCTCGGTCGGGAATCCGACGATGATGTAACAGTGGATGGCGATGCCGAGGTCGAGGCAGTCCTCCGTGATGCGCCGGACGCTCTCCTGCTTGATCCCCTTTTTCATGAAATCCATGACGCGCTGATTGAACGATTCAAGCCCGAAGACGATCTTCAGGCAGCCGGCGTCCCGCATGCTCGTCAGCAGCTCGCGCGAAAGGTTTTTCTCGAACCGCATCTCCGCCGTCCACTGCAGATTCAGGTTGCGCTCCTGGATCTGCTGGCACAGCCGCTTGGTCGGCGACAGAGCGAGACATTCGTCGGTAAAGAAGAAATACGGCGTGGCGTACTTCTTGGAGAGCATTTCCAGCTCATCCACCGTCTTGCCCGGATCCTTCTGGCGGAAATTCTGGTGGTCGAGCGTCAAGGCGCAAAACGCGCAGTCCTTATAGTAGCAGCCCCGCGAGAACTGCACCGGCAGGACCGTCTCGGGCGCCAGGTAGCGGTCGAGCGGAAACCCGTCGTAATTGGGTGCCGGCAGCTCGTTGATGTTTTCCGAGTAAAAGGGCTGGTTGACGGTGATCTTGCCGTTCTGCCGGTAGATCAGGTTGGGCACCTTGCTGAAATCCTTCCTGCCCGCCAGCTGATTGACCAGCTCGAGCAGCGCCGTCTCGCCTTCGAACACGATGATGTCATCGGTCAGGTCGAACAGGCTGTGGCACCGGCGCAGATTGTCCACGAGCCGGGTGAAGATGCTCCCGCCGATCGTCAGATGGATGTTGGGGTGCGCCTGTTTGATCAACCGGCACAGGGTCAGCCCCGGGATGATCTGCGAGGTCGCCGTGATGGAGACGCCGATCAGATCCGGCTGGTCGGCGACGATCGACGACAGGAATCGCTCGCGGAACAGGGAAAGATAGGGATTCTGTTCCTCGTCCTGGATGACTGTCAGCAGATCCTTGGAGGAGTAGATGGAATAGCCACTGACCTGATTGTCCACGACCGTCATCCGCGTCGGAAAATAGAGCGTGGACACCATCTCCATCCACTTGTCGATCAGAAAGAGGGCATCCCGATAGCGCTCCAAGTCGTAAAATTCCTCCCCCCGAAGAACTCCCTTGGCCACCTCGACCCGATCAATGAGGAAGGGGAACCGCTCGACCGCGTCGACGGCCCTGGCGTAATGCTCTTCGCTGGATGGGCCGGTCTCCCCTTTCTTGGTGCGCTCAAGCTCTTTGACCTTGTCCTGCAGCCGGGCATGGATTTCCTTGCCGTAGGATTCCGTCAGGATGGTATCCAGCACTTCGATGTTCAGGTCCCGTTGCCGGACGTTTTTGACGCCGGCCTGAACGAGAAACCCCGTCAGGGACGGCAGGCTCAGATAAGGCTGAGACGGATGCCAACTGGGAGGGAAAATAAGGGAAACGTTCACGGCAATCTTTCTGACATCGCTAGAATGAAGGTCTGATTAGGTGCTGCCTAGCCTGTCAATCCCCAATAAATTAAGCTGTTTTATACACTGTCCTCTCCTGCAAATGCAACCGCGCACGCAGTTCAAAAATATGAAAAGGCCCTGTAAACACAATACGTTGCAAAGGCCGATACGAGGAAGGCTCGCGCGAACAATGAAGCTCCTCGCAGCAAAGCTGCGAGGTATCCTACGAAATTCTCCGAAGCCGCTACCCTCCTTTGCCAAGGCTACGGAGGGTTCTCCTCGCCTTCATCCCCGCCGGAAGCTACGGGGTATGCGGCGAAGGAGAATCAATAAGAGCTTGTACTCGTAGCACAGGGTTTGGAAAGGTGTCAATTA
>JANOEZ010000126.1:0-5228 GCA_031413335.1 Nitrospirota bacterium | reverse complement strand
ACCGCGCCGCTGTAGTTGTTCTGGTGATGGGACTGAAGCAGCCTCTCCGAAAGACCGCGCAGTTTTGCAGCTTCGAAAGGAAGAGGAAGGATCGCTGGATTCACTTGTAGGCCTCCGGATTCCAAGTATGGGTTTCCTGCTTGCCCTCCTTGCACCACCGATAGAGCGCGTCGTACATCACCATGCCGTGCAGGAGCATTTCATGATCGTCGGCATACAGTCTTGACAAGCCGAGCGAGACGGCGGCGAGTCCGGCGCACTGAGGCGCAAGATCCAGCTTTCCGGTGTCCGCACCGCGCACGATGAGCGCGAGTTCATCCAGCGCCGGGTCCTTCAGCCGGTACCGGGTAATGAATGCATCGAAGCTGCATAGATCGCCCTCGTGCGTGAATTCGACGCCGGGGATGTCGTAGGGAACCGCCTGCCGCTCGGCCGCGACCGACATCACCTCGGGTGTCGGCACGTAGAGGAATTCCGCATCCGGATCGATGAAGCGCTTCACCAGCCAGGGGCAGGCAATGCGGTCGATCTTGGGCCCGCCTTGCCGGCAGGCGGATCGGCTAGGGGGTCTTCGTCTTCCGGTGGCGCCTCGGCCCTGGCCGGACCGCTCGCCCCAGTATCCTTCTCCGGCTGCCCGGCCACCGTCGTGATCAGACCGCTCGCAAGATCCACCTTCCGAACCACATGGTTTTCCGCGTCGGCGATATAGAGGATGCCGTTGGAACCCAAGGCCAGGCCCTTCGGCTCGTTCAGGCAGGCCCCGGTGGCCGAACCGTTGTCGCCGGCATGACCTGGCTCGCCATTACCTGCAATCGTCGCAATCGTGCCGGGCAGGATCTTTGTAGCTACCATCTCTTCAGTGGCTTCCCTGGTCTGTCTGATTTTTTTGGTTTGTTTCGTTCGTCTGGTTTATCTGGTTTGCCTCGCTCGAAGAACCAGAAAAACAAAACAAACTAGACAAACTATTTCTTGCTATTTCAAAACGTTCTTCAGGATCGCGGCGCCCATTTCTTTGGTGCCGACCAGCGTCATGCCCGGCGTGTGGATTTCCTTGGTCCGGTAGCCCTGCTCGAGCGTCGCCACAATCGCCCGCTCGATCGCCTCCGCCTCCTTGTCCAACTTGAACGCATAGGACAGCATCATGGCCGCCGAGGCGATGGTGGCAATGGGGTTGGCGATGTTCTTTCCAGCGATATCGGGTGCGCTGCCGTGGATCGGCTCGTACATGCCGGTCTTGGCGCCGACGCTGGCCGACGGCAGCATGCCGATCGAGCCGGTCAGCATGGCCGCCTCGTCGCTCAGAATGTCGCCGAACATATTGGTCGTCACCATCACGTCGAACTGCCTGGGGTTGCGGACCAGTTGCATCGCGCAATTGTCCACGTAGATGTGGCTCAATTCGATGTCCGGATATTGTTTATGGACGTCGATCACCACGCGGCGCCATAACTCTGAAGACTCGAGCACGTTGGCCTTATCCACGGACATCACCTTTTTGCGCCGCTTCCGCGCCGCTTCGAACGCTACGACGGCGATGCGACGGATTTCCTCGGTCGTATAGACCTCGGTATTGAACCCGCGCTCACCCCCGCCTGGAATTTTCTCGATGCCCTTCGGCTTGCCGAAATAGATGCCGCCCGTCAGCTCGCGCACCACCAGGATATCGATGCCCTCGACGACTTCGCGCTTGAGCGTGGAAGCATCGACCAGCATCGAATAGAGCTTGGCCGGACGGAGGTTCGCATAGAGCCCCAGTTGTTCTCTCAGGCCCAGCAGCGCCCGCTCCGGCCTGATGTTGTAGTCCAGCCCCTCCCATTTGGGACCGCCGACGGCGCCGAGCATCACGGCGTCGCTGCGTTTGGCCAGCGCCAGCGTCTCCGGCGGCAGCGGCACGCCGGTCTTGTCGATGGCCTGGCCGCCGACCAGCGCCTCGATGAATTCAAACGTGTGGCCGAATTTCTGGCCCACGGCCTTGAGCACCGCCACCGCCTCCGGCACGATTTCCTGCCCCACTCCATCGCCCGCCAGCACTGCAATCGTCGCTTTCATTGCTCTTTCTGGCTCCTTGTAATCCCTGGCACCCTTACGCCTGTTGCCCCGTCATACTTGCCCGTGCCATGCTTGTCAACATGGCGCTCTTCGCGGACCTCGTCCTCGTCACGCACTTCCTGTTTGTCGCCTTCGTGGTCGGTGGGCTGGCCGTGATTTGGCTCGGAGCCGCGCTCGACTGGGCCTGGATCAAGAACTTCTGGTTCCGCGCCGCCCACCTCGGCGCCATCGGCTTCGTCGTCACGGAGAGCCTGGTCGGAATTCTCTGCCCGTTGACCGTTCTGGAGGATGTCCTGCGGCAGAGCAGTCAGCCGGAGTCCAGCTTTATCCAGCGTTGGGTCAGCCGCCTGCTCTACTACGATCTGCCGGAACGAATCTTCACCGTGATCTATGTCGTCTTCGGACTGATCGTCGCACTCACCTTCATCTACATCAGGCCGGAGCGACGAACCAAGTCGCCCGGCCCGCCTGCCTGAACGCTATTTCAGAATCCGTTCGCATGCCGGCGTCCAGGCCGGGTCAACGATGCACAAAAACTCCAGCGGGCCCGGCCCCGTATTTTCCACCCACTGCTCGGCGTCCGGCGGCACCGCCACCACCGTCCCCTTCTTCACCGGAGCCGATTCCTGTCCAACGTGCATCCGGCCCTCGCCGGCCAGGAAGTAATAGACCTCCGAGGCCGTAAGAACATGGCGTGTGGACGTGGTGCCCGGGTCCAGCCGCCCCTGCGCCAGGCTGGACCGCACATCGACAGAGCCCGGAGCTGGACGCAGCAACTCGCGAAGGATCGTGTGGTCGCCGGCGAGAAACTCAGGACAGTCGTCGAACTGGCGGATCACCATCGCAGAAATCCGCCGGTTACACGAGCCCGATTTTCTGATTCGGATCCTGATTCTTCGACGCCCAATGGGCCAGCTTGTTGAGCGCGTTCAGGTAGGCCTTCGCGGACGCCACGATAATATCCGTGTCGGCCCCGTTGCCGCTCGTCGTCTTGCCGGCGTCCTCGACGCGCACAGAGACCTCGCCCTGCGCATCGGTGCCGCCCGTGATGGCCTTGACGACATACTGCAGCAGGCGGCTCTTGGTGCCCGTCATGCCGGCGATCGTGCGGTAGGCTGCATCCACTGGTCCGTCACCCGTGCCCGTCTGCTTCATGGCCCGCCCATCGATCTCCAACTCCACCGTCGCAGTCGGCACCTGCCCTGTGCCGCTCTGCGCAAACAGCGTCTTCAGCACGTACCGTTCCGGAATCCGGCGGATCTGTTCGGAGAGGATCGATTCCAAATCCTCTTCGAAAATTTCCTTCTTCTGGTCGGCCAGCCGTTTGAAGCGGTCGAAGGCCTGGTTGACTTCCTCATCCGTGAGCTTGTAGCCCAGGTCTTCCAGCCGCTTCCGAAAGGCGTGGCGGCCCGAGAGCTTGCCCATGACGAGTTGCATCTGCCCCAGGCCGATGGATTCCGGCCGCATGATCTCGTAGGTGCTCTTCTCTTTCAGCAGACCGTCCTGGTGAATGCCGGACGTATGCGCAAAGGCATTGGCGCCGACGATGGCCTTGTTCGGCTGCACGACCATTCCGGTGATCTTACTGACCAGCCGGCTCGTCTTGGCAATCTCCTCGGTCCGGATTTTCGTATCCGCTTTGTAGAAATCCTTGCGCGTGCGGAGCCCCATGACGATTTCCTCCATCGAGGCATTCCCCGCCCGCTCCCCGATGCCGTTGATCGTACACTCCACCTGCCCCGCGCCCGCCGCGATGGCCGCGAGCGAATTGGCCACGGCCACGCCGAGATCGTTATGGCAATGGACCGAGATCACGGCCTTTTTACAGTTTTTGACCTTCTTCCGGATCGTGGCGATCAACTGGCCGAACTCCTGCGGCGTGGCGTAGCCGACCGTGTCCGGAATATTCACCGTGCCGGCGCCGGCCGCAATGACCGCCTCGATCACCTCGCATAAATAGGTGACGTCCGAGCGGCTCGCGTCCATCGGAGAAAATTCGACGTCCTTCACATAGCCGCGCGCCCGCTCGACCATCTCCACCGCCCGCTTGAGCGCTTCCTTGCGCGTCATGCGGAACTGGTGCTTTAAATGGATATCCGATGTGGATAGGAACGTGTGAATCCGCGCCTTGGGCGCATCCTTGAGCGCTTCCCAGGCCCGATCGATGTCCTCCGGACGCGCGCGCGCCAGGCTGCAGATCGTCGGCCCCTCGACCTGCCGGGCGATCTGACGCACCGCTTCGAAATCACCCGGCGAGCTGTAGGCGAACCCCGCCTCGATGATATCGACGCCCAGGCGGGCCAGTTGCTTGGCGATCATGACCTTTTCTTCCAGGTTCATGCTCGCTCCCGGCGACTGTTCTCCGTCCCGCAAGGTCGTATCAAAGATGCGAATTGTGCGCGTCATGGCTCATCCCTCTTTATGGTTAAACCTGCCAGATAACAAAAAAGCCTTCTCCCTAGGGCTTCTACAGCCAGGGACGAAGGCTTGCGCGCTCCGTGGTACCACCCTGATTCAGCGCCGGACTCCTTTCTCGTGAAGTCCAGTCACCCTTCATCCGACCCGTTTCGTGGGCTATCCGGGATCCATTACTCTCGGTTCACGGATCCGGCTCAGAGGCCAGTTCGGCGAACGACTGACCGGCTTGCACCACCCGCCGGTTCTCTCAGTTCCAGTCGGACCCGCCTACTCTTCCTCTTCTCCGCCTTCTCGCAACTACTCTTTCGTCTCCAACGCCGTCTGCGGCTCCGCCGCACGCTTTCCGAACGGCTTGAGCAGCAACTGTCCCAGTTTCTCGACCGGCCCGGACACAGCATAACATGCAAACAACACAAAGAGCATCACCTGCGGCCAGGAGATCACCAGCATCAAAACCAGGATCGCCAGGACCAGGTTGTCGAAATGCGCCCGGCCGCTGAACTTCAGGTCCTTGAAACTCCGGTACTTGATCGTGCTGACCATCAGAAAGGCCAGCGTCAGCGTCAACACAAAGACCATGACGGGCTTCTCGGCCAACCCGAATTGCATCACCTCGCGGTCGAAGATCACCAGCGTCGCCACCACGCTCGCCGCCGCCGGGATCGGCAGGCCGGTAAAGTACTTGCTCTCGCTCGTGGCGGTCGTCACGTTGAACCGCGCCAACCGCAAGGCGCCGCAGGCCACGAACGCGAACATGACGG
>JANOEZ010000125.1:0-2694 GCA_031413335.1 Nitrospirota bacterium | reverse complement strand
GCCATGAAGTCCGGATCGCCGGCGGATACGGCCGGCATGCAGGTCGGCGACCGGGTGCTGCGGGTCAACGAGAAGGACATCTCCACGAGAGTGGAATTGTTCGACGCCGTCGCCAAGAGCAATGGGAAACCGCTCACCCTGGACGTCCGCCGGGAAAGCCAGGTCAAAACACTGGTCGTCACGCCGGTCGGCACCACGGTTCAAGAGAACGGAAAGGACCTCACGGTCTACTCCCTTGGCATCGAGGAAACGGCGCCGATCATCACGGCCGTCATGAATGGCTCCCCTGCCATGGAGGCGGGCATCAAGGAAGGCGATCGCGTTGTCGCCATCGAGGGGCAGCCCATCCACACCTGGGCCCAGATGACCGGCATCGTCAAGGAGAGCCCGAACCGCCCGCTCAAGGTCGAGGTCAACCGAGGCGGGCAGATCGTTGCGCTGACCATGACCCCGGCGCTGGAAAAGGTCTCGGTGAACGGCAAGAGCGTTGAGATCGGAAAAATCGGCGTGTCGGGGCCGGGGCGGTCGCTGATCCGCGCCGCCAATCCCCTGCTGGCCCTCTGGCATGGCCTGGAAGCCACCTGGGGATGGACCGAGTTGACCGCAGTCGGCATCTACAAGATGATCGCGGGAGAGATCTCCAGCAAGAACATCGGCGGGCCGCTCACGATCGCCAGCATCTCCGGCGAAGCCGGCGCACAGGGCATGGCGAGCGTCATCTTTCTGATCGCCATCCTGAGCATCAATCTGGGCGTGCTGAATTTGCTGCCAATTCCAATTCTGGACGGCGGGCATCTATTGTTCTTCGCCATCGAAGCCGTCATGCGCAAACCGCTCGCGGATCGTCAGCGTGAGCTCGCCCAGCAGGCGGGCCTGCTGCTGCTCGTCGGCATCATGGTCTTCGCCTTCTGGAACGATATCGAACGGGTCATTCTTCCCCTGTTCCACTCCTAAATCAGGATCAATTGGTTTCATGCGCACATCGCAGACGTTGATTCCAACCCTTCGCGAAGACCCAGGGGAAGCCGAAACCGCCAGCCACCGCCTGATGCTGCGGGCCGGCATGATCCGCAAGGTCGCCGCCGGCATTTACACCTATCTCCCGCTCGGCCTGCGTGTGCTCCGCAAGATCGAAACCATCGTCCGCGAGGAAATGAACCGGTCCGGCGCGCAGGAAGTCCTGATGCCGATCGCGTCGCCGGCCGAGCTCTGGCGCGAGACGGGCCGCTGGGATTTCTACGGCAAGGAACTGCTGCGGTTCAAGGACCGCCACGAGCGGGACTTCTGCCTGGGCCCGACGCACGAAGAAGTCATCACCGATTTGATCCGGCGCGACGTGCGGTCCTATCGCCAGCTCCCGCTGAATTGCTACCAGATACAGACCAAGTTCCGGGACGAAATCCGCCCACGGTTCGGCCTCATGCGCGGGCGGGAATTCATCATGAAGGATGCGTATAGCTTCGACCGGGACGAGGCCGGCGCCAAAGTCAGCTACCAGAAAATGTACGATGCCTACAGTCGCATCTTCACCCGCTGCGGACTGACGTTCCGGGCCGTCGAGGCGGACACCGGTCTGATCGGCGGCACCTCGTCGCACGAATTCATGGTGCTGGCGGATACCGGCGAAGAGGCCATTGCGTACGCGGACGGCGGGACCTACGCAGCCAATGTCGAGCGCGCCGAAGTGGCGCCGCCCGCGCAGGCATCGTCGGAAGCCCCCCGCCCCCTCCGAAAAATCCAGACCCCCGGTGCGCGAACCGTCGAGGAAGTCACGGCATTTCTGAAAATTTCTTCGGCGCAACTCGTCAAAACGCTCCTGTATCAGACGCCCAAGGATCTCGTCGCCGTGCTGGTTCGAGGCGACCATGAGGTCAACGAGATTAAAGTGAAAAAATTGCTGGGCGTGACGGCGCTGGAGCTGGCCGATCCGGCGAAAGTGACGGCCGCCACCGGCATACCGGTTGGATTTGTCGGCCCCGTCGGCTTGAAGCTGCGCCTGATCGCCGACCACGCCGTGCACGCACTCCGAAACGTCGTGGTCGGCGCCAATGAAGCCAACACCCACTACGTGGATGCCAACTGGGACCGGGACTTCACCGTCGAGCAATTCGCCGATCTTCGCAATGCCCAGGCGGGCGATCCGTCTCCCAGAAACGACGGAACCCTGCGCATCGCTCGCGGGATCGAAGTCGGCCATGTCTTCATGCTGGGCACGAAATACAGCAAGGCCATGGGCGCGATGTTCCTCGATCCTGAGGGCAAGGAATGCCTGACCGTGATGGGCTGCTATGGGATCGGCGTCAGCCGCGTGGCCGCTGCCGCGATCGAGCAATACCACGATGCCAAGGGCATCCTCTGGCCGGCCCCCATTGCCCCCTTCCACGTCCACCTGCTCCCCCTGAGCCAGTCTGCTGCCGTCTCCACCACAGCGCAGACCCTCTACGAGACATTGTCACAGGCCGGGATCGAAGTACTCTGGGATGACCGGGACGAGCGGGCCGGCGTGAAATTCAACGACGCCGATCTGATCGGGGCTCCCTATCAACTGGTCATCGGTGAAAAGGGCCTTGCCCAGGGCACGGTCGAACTCAAAGAGCGAAAGACGGGTACCGTCAAGAAATTGGCCCCTGGAGAGGTGTTGCCGCAAGTGAAGGAGTGGCTCGGCCTGCGATAGACCGACGAGGCCACTTTCCG
>JANOEZ010000124.1:0-6677 GCA_031413335.1 Nitrospirota bacterium | reverse complement strand
CAGTACCGCCTCGGCCGAGGTAAAACTCTGTCCCGGCTCAGCCAGCGTGGGCATGGCGACATCCACCTGCGCGCCACGCTCGGCAAGACGCCGGATGACCGCCGGATTCAAAAACGGCATATCGCAGCCGACGGCGAAGATCCTGGGATGACTGGCTGAGGACAACCCCGTATACAGGCCTCCCAGCGTCGCGCAGTTGGGAATACGATCCATGACGACGCGGTAGCCCTGGCCCGTCAGCTGAGGCAGTGGCTCCGCGAGAGCAATCAGCACCTCGTCGAAAAGGCTCTGCAGCACGGACAGCGACCGCTGCAGCAGGGTCTGCCCACCGAGCTCAAGCAATCGCTTGTCCCGGCCCATGCGCCGGCTCTTCCCGCCGGCCACCAACACCCCAGTCATATTGGAAATCATCTGAGGCACAATACGCCTCGCCAAGAAAAGAAAAAGGGGGTGGGCTACCCCACCCCCTTTTGTTCATCCCTGCTCGCAGAAGGGATTCTTTAGGCTTTGCCCTTCTTACGATTGGCCCGTCTTGTCATAATCCATCCTTCCAGAATCACGATACTCACCGCGATCACAGTCGGATAGATATAGGTTTCCTTCGGGATCGGCGGCTGCAGAACGAGGTAGTAAAACGCCGATACGGCCATCTTGCGGCCGGCATCTCCGTTGTGGCCATCCCACGCAAAGAACACGGTCGGAATATATTTCCCGACTTCGAACTTCACATCCTCATCGTAGTCAGCCTTGAGGGGCCGCTTGATAAGGAGGCTCCACTGACCGTCCTTCCACTCGGCCTTCGCCAGCTTCAGCTTCTCCGTGTAATCGTCACGGTCTTCGAAATCCTTGTCCCAGCCGGTGCCCGTGAAGGCGCGCAACGACCCGTCTGCTTCCCACTTCACGATATCCACCGGGTACTTCTCGTCGCCCCACAGATACCGCGGCTTTTCAGGTGGCGGCAACTCCTGCCACTTGACCGGGAATTGGATCGCGAAGGCGTCGTTGTAGACCGGGAACTTGTTCTGGCCGGCCGCGATCGACCCTTCCTCGCCCGTCTTGGGGGCCTGCTCCTTCACGCCACGCGTTTCAACATTGACTTCCGTCGGCTGCCAGGGAATCTTGGTTCCGGCTTCCTTGGCCACGCTCTTCGTCCGGTCATCCCACTGGAACAGGAACGCGATCTGCTTATCCTTCTCGCTGTACAGCGACTTGACCCAGACATCGTCGAGACGATTGACGAAGTTACGGGGTTTGTGCGTGATTTGGCCGCCGAGCAGCATGATGCGGCGCTCCCGCTTCTTCCAGAGTTCATGTTCGGGATCATCCGGAATCTCACCCTCAATCGCGCCGGAGAGAAATACGAACTTGATCTTCGGCTTGTCGGTGAGCGTATCGATTTCCAGCGGATTGCCCTTCGCGTCCCGCTCGCACAGCGATTGCACGAAGTTCGCAATGTGCCACCGCTCTTCGACCGTCGTATTATCGGCAAACGACGGCATCGGCGTGCCGTTGACACCCGTGGAGAACGTCCGGAAGATGTTCTTCACATTGTAGGGATCCTGTCGGCTCCCCCTGAAGTTCCAGCACTTGCGCTGGTTAGCCGGCTGAATGGCGAATCCCCAGTCATCCTTCAGGTTGAACGCGTTTCCGTCGCCACGGCCCTCAGCACCATGGCACTCGATGCACTTCTTGTCGAGAAAGAGTTGCTTGCCCTTTTCGATGCTCTCCGGGGTTGCCTTGATCTGTGCCTTCAAGAGCTGATCCCAATCAAGCACCGTCACGGTCTCAGTCGCCTTGTCGTCGAATTTCCGATCCTTGACCAGCTGACTAGTCACAAACGACAATACTTGAAGGCGTTGTTCGTCTGTCAGAATGCCTTCCCAGGACGGCATCGCCGAACCGGGCAGGCCGTGCGTCACCGTTTCAAAGAGGTCGTTCTGACCCTTGACCGGCTTCTTGGCATCAAACAGCGGCAATTCACCGCTGGCCGTATGGCGAATCTTGAACGTCCCCTGGTTGAAGTTCCTCGGGCGCGGCCAGAGGCGGTCGGCAGCCGGGCCATCGCCCGCGCCATCAACGCCATGACACCACACGCACTTGGTGAAATAGACACGCTTCCCGGCTTCGATCATCTCAGCCGCAGGCAGCGGAGCCAGATCACCCTTTTTGAACCCCGCAGGAAGTCCGCTGTTTTCTTCTGCAAAGATCGAAACCCCGGCGCTGCCTGAGATCATCGTGATCGCGAGCACAGCCGCCAGGATGAGGACCGTTTTACTCGTGAGCCGAACGTGCTTCATTGTTGTACCCCTTCACCGATTGAATGCGGGATTAATCCCACGTCCGAGGATAATAGCCAGTGTGCCAGTATTCGAATAAGACGACTTTCCAGATTTCGTCGGTCGTCAGATGCTGCTCCCACGGCGGCATGACCGACGCCCAGGGAAACCCTTCTCGAGGAAGACCGAGGCCTCCCTTGGACACACGCCAAAAGATGAAGGTCTCCTGCAATTGCGCGATCGTCCCGGGATCGGTGAAATTCGCCGGAATCGGATTGAACGCGAACGCGTGCAACCCGCGCCCGTTCAAGTTATCTCCGTGGCAGAAGTGGCAATTCTGGAAGAAAATCTCGCCGCCTTCCCGCACGTTTTTCAGATAGCCTTCCGCTTTCGGATCCCACGGATTGGCATTCGGCTGCATCAGGCGACCCATCCCCTGCTCGACAATGAGTTTATTGCTGTACTCCTGATCGTACTTGCCTTCCGGATTGGCCCGATACGGATTCTGCGAGGTCTGAAGCACAAAGGTCTTCCCGTGTACCTTGGTGCTCGCCGGAGGGGCCGGATGCACGGTCCGCAACTCGATTGGCTCATCCACATCACTGCCGGCCCCCTGAGGGACAAACGACTGGTACGCAAAACCCCACAAGCCAAGAGGGATCGCGATCAAAAAGAAGGTCCGCAAGCCCTTGTGTAACGGCGTGAGGCCATCCATCACGTTCAGAATGGGCTGTCTGAATTTCTTCCAATCTTCCTCGTTGCTCGACATCCACATGAAGACGGCCACCATCGTGACGGTGCCGTACATGGCCCGGACACTGAACGGAATGGGTGGATAGACACGGCTCTTGAGGTAGAACAGAATAAACGCAATGAAACCGATTCCCTGCCAGAACCGGGGAATCGCCATCCCCATCGAGCTCAGCATATAGCTCAGCCCCGTGAACCCTGCCACGAAGATGGTCAACTCGAAGAGCAGCTGCATGGGCATGTAACCTTCCACCAGATGCACGGTGTCGGCCTTGACGACCCCAAAGATCATGCCCAGCAGGACGAGTGATGCAATCACCCCCACCACTGCCGCAACTGACATTAATGCTTTCATCGGTTCACTCCCTTTGGTCCACTTAAGATAATCACTGTTACGAGATCTTCGGTGGCGGTGCGCCCGCTTTCACCTGAGACAAATAATCCACAATCTTCTTCAGCGCGCCCGCGCTGAGCTTTTGCCCGAACACCTTGGGCATCGTGTTATCCGGGAACGGTTTCACCACGTAGACGCTCGGCGAAACAACGGACTCCATGATGTATTCCGCAGTGCTCTTGGCCGTCCCCTTGTAGGCCGGATCATGGATACGGATCGGCGCATTCGTGCCCTCCTCGAGCTTGGGTCCAATGGTACCCACTGCGCCAGAGATTCCAGGGATGGTGTGGCAGGTCACACACGCGGCCTTGGCAAAGATCTGATCAACCGTCTCAGTCCCATCTGCCAACAAGGCTCCACCCGCACCAGCAGGCTTGTCTTCCTGCTGCTTCGGCCGATCCGCTTCAGGAATGAATTTCTCGTAGGATTTAATAATATCTTCGTAGCTCGGGGCGTCTCTGCCCTCACGCACGTAGAGCCACGTGTCCACAGCCGCCAACTCCGGCAAGCTCAGGGAGATCGGTGGCTTGTGAATCTTCGGCATAGGGCTTTCCTTGTCGTTCGTGCCCTTTACGCCAAAGCCGGAGGCAACATAGCAATTCGGGCAGGAATGCGACTCGGCGATATATTCCTGTACCGTCGTCGCGGTCCCGCACCCGGGACACGCTTCCTTGTCAACGTATGCACGCTTCTGCGGCTCACCCTTGTGGTAGTTCGGATCCGTCAGCCGCTCCTTCTCTGCGCGCTCCGGAATCCCAAACAGATTCGGCGCCCGCTCGCTCAAGAAGCCCTTCTGGAACCCGTGGCACAGAGGGCACTGCCCCTTGCCAATCGCACCCTGCACAGAACTCTGTCCAATACCGCCGAAGATAATTTTTTCGCCCTCATCGGCCAACTGTTGAGGCGTCATGGCGTCGAACACCAACTTCACGTCCGGGGGCGGAAACCCACCTTCCACCTGCGGCAACCAGTTCCCATAGCCGGACAGCGCCGCTGCGACAAGGAACATGACCCCACCGATCTTCAAGAGCGCGCTGATATTGGTAAAGTAGACGCCCATCATGAAGGCCAGCGCGGTGATCATTACCAGCGAGACCGGCAACAGACGGGACTCCGCGAAGAAGTTGATCTTATAGTTGGCGATCGCCATGAAGAGCATGACCGTGGCGAGCATTCCAATAAAGACCTTGAAGGCTCCGTCTTTATTCCCTTTGGTGAAAGTGTAGACCAGCAATCCCACCAGGATCGCCAGCACTCCCCACCCCATCCCCAATGCGGCTACCAGTAACTCTTTCACTTCACAACCCTCCCTAACCTCACCCCCGCCTTGACGGGAGCGAGATCATAAGAAATCCAGCGATTGACCGAGAATTAATGTCCGTGCGCAGGCTCAGGCACCCGACCGGGCACATGTGCCTTTGCGTCAACCGGCGCTTTCTTGACCCCCAACGTTGCAAGAAAGAAGACGAACAGAATGCTGATCCAGAAAAACAGCACGTTGAACGAAATCATGTTCGCCGCGAACCCGACCGTATGCGTATAGGCCCACGGCGAGTTGTCGCGCATGATTTCATTCACATGCCAGAACAGACGCACGGACGACCGAATATAGCCCATCAGCCCCATCATCCAGGTGAACGCCGTCGCCAGCATGATGATCGCGTACTGGGACCGTGCAGAGATCTTGCCCCATTCGATCGGCCCCATCTGCTTGGCTCCCTTCAGCATGAAGCCATTCAGAGCCGTCATGAAAAAGAGGCACGACAGCGTCGTGGCCACTTGAGGCACCGATAGCCCGACTCGGACGTTTGCCGGGATGTAGTAGCCGTAGACGGCAAGCCAGATGATATTCACATAGGCAAAGCCGAAGAACGCCCCCATGAAGATGTTTCCAAAGTTCTTCCACGGGACCATCGGCTCCTTGTTCCCACGCATATACCAGATAAAGCTCAACACCGTCGTCGTGATGATCACGTTGATGCCGCCATTCTTGGCCGACATCACACCGTAGTTCCCCAACACAGGGTGCTGCTGGCCTCCCATGGCCTTGAGTTCAGCCGGCGTCATGACGATCGTGTGCGGCGTGATGAAGATCAGGAACCCGCACACCAGCACAAACACCAGATACTTGATGTATCGCTGATATTTTTCCGCGCCGCGCATCCGTCCGAGCGCCTGCCACAGATAGTAATTGGTGCTCAGAAACAGAATGCCGATCATGGTCGCCTGGATGATGAAGAGCCAGGCCAACAGACCGCCCATCAGCGTGATTCCCATCTGCTGACGGTAGGCATACACTTCCCGCATCAGCCAGTAGCCGGCAAATGGCAGCGGAATGAGGAATGCCACGGCAATGGCCATCGCGATGTAACCCATCCAGTCGTAGTGCGCCCGCTCCTCATCCGTTTTCGAGGAGAGGAACCGGTACGCCGCATAGGCCGCCACGACGCCGCCACCGAAGGCCATATTGCCCAAAATGCGATGCACGTTCAGCGGATTCCACAGCGCCGTATGGATCACGTGCCAGATGTTCCCCAGAAAGCGGCCCTGCTCGTCCACGCCGGCCGGAGACATCATGAACCCGATCCAGGAATTGGCCAGCATCATCAGCGTGGTCCCAATGACGTTCAGGATCACCGCCATGCTCAGGTGAAGCCACTTCAGCAGCCCTTCCTTCATCTTGTCCCATCCATAATAGTAGATATAGAGGGTGCCGCTCTCAGCCACGAACATCAACGCATAGATGTGCATGACGGGACGGAAGATGCTGGAGAGATAACCGAAGAACGCGGGATACAACGTCAGGAAGGTAAAGATCAGAATGCCGCCCAGAATGGCCGTGAGCGAGTACGCCGTCAGGCTGATCTTCACGAAGTCATAGGCCAGCTGATCGTACTTCTTCGCCATGGCCTTGTCCTTGGACACCACGCCCATAAACTCGATGATCATGCAGAAGATGGGCACGGCCAGAACGAAGCTGCCATAGTAGAGGTGCTGCTGGTTGGCGAACCACAGAAGGACACGACTTTCGAAGTTATAGCGCGGATAGTCTCTGGGACCATCCACGGTCTTCGGGGCCGGGGCACCGGACACGATCCCCTCGGTCTTATAATAGACATCGCGCCCCTTCTCGACCTTGGCTTCATCCTTCTTCTCCCCCTCCACCTTGGCTGCAGGAGCCGGCGGCGCCTCGCCTCCTCCGCTCGCAAGCGCATTCAGCGAAGTGGCGACCGGCAGAAGAAGCAAGGCAACCATCG
>JANOEZ010000123.1:0-1655 GCA_031413335.1 Nitrospirota bacterium | reverse complement strand
GGCGGTCCGCGACGCGTCGGCCCCCGATCCACTGCCGAAGTGCGCCTTGACGGCCCGTCTTGTTGTCGATGGCCATGCCGGCCGGGGCGGTTTCCAATTTAAAGAGCAGTTCGTCCTTATCCACGTCGGTGGCGACCACCGCATACTCATACCGCCCCTGCTCGACTTTCGTGGAGGGTGACGACGTGATGACGGGAGCCGTATTCCCGATGCGAACCGGTTCCGAAAAGACGACCTTGCCGACCTCGAGTTTGTCCCTGGGCGTCACCCCGACCACGATGCTGTCGTCCCGCGCAAACCCCTCCGTGGACAGGGTCGTTCCCTGCGCGGCCAGCAGTTGCCCGTTGCGCCACCACTGGTACTGATACAGGATCTCGTCCTTGTCGGCATCCGACGCCTCCACCGTGGCCTGGAATTGATCGCCGATTTTCACGGGATTGGGCATCAGCGCCACGCTGGTCACCACCGGCGGCGTATTGCCGATCTCGACCGCGTCGGTTTCGAAGGGCTGGCCCGCCTCCTTGCTGTCGAGCGGCGTCACCGCCACGCTCACCCGATCCCCCCGCTTGAGGAGTTTGGGGATGAGCGTCGGCCCCGTTTGCTCCGGAATCGGAATGCCGTCGGCCAGCCACTGGTAGTGCAACGTCACGGGATCGCCGTCAGGGTCCTCGGCTTCGACCAGCACCGCGGCCGCTTGGGCCAGCCGCACCGGCGTCGGCGTGATGCGGGCGGACGTGATCGTCGGGGGGCGATTGGGCTGCGCCACGCCCGGCGGAAGGGCCGGAGCGGTCGCCGCAAGCGGGGGAACGGACGGCTCCGCTCCCCCGCCGCTTTGAGGCGAGTCAGGCGTGCAGGCGGTCAGGCTGATGACGACCGCGAGGCCCAGCCACACGAGCGGCCTCGCGGTTGGTCGGTCTTCTGGCTTACAGCCGCTCATTCATCCATGAGATATAACGGCTCCAACTCGACAGAGCCGGCTTCGTACAGGTTTGGACCAGCGAACCGGCGCTGGATTGGCTGAATGCGGTGACGCCGCTCGAGCAGCCGCTGCTGCTCGCGTTCCCGCCGCCGCCGCCGCCCGATCCGCCGATGTGCATGGCCATCTGGGAGAGCGCGCCCGTGGCGCCCATCGCGATGCCCCGTCTGGCATTCCCGGCGGCATCCGTGCCAACCACCGATTCCTTATACGCGGTGCCGGTTTTGTAGAAGAGCGCATAGAGCTGCGCGTCACCGGACGAGGAGCAGAGGTCGTTCACCGGGGCAAAGCTCGGGAAAAACACGATCCCGCCGAGCAGAGTCGCCGTCGTCAGCACCCGCTCGCGCGGCGCAGGCATGGTGGTAAACCACCCCTCCCTGCTGGCCACGAGGCCTTCCAGCGTCGTCGACGAGTTCGGATCGCTGAAGCTGTTCAA
This sequence comes from Nitrospirota bacterium, assembly GCA_031413335.1. Classification (GTDB taxonomy): domain Bacteria; phylum Nitrospirota; class Nitrospiria; order Nitrospirales; family Nitrospiraceae; genus 2-02-FULL-62-14. The sequence continues at coordinate 243 of JANOEZ010000123.1, read as the reverse complement.
GCCGGTTTGGACACCGGTCACCCCCGAGACCTGATTGGTACACCCGGTCAGGCAGATCACCGCGTTCGACACGTCCACGAGGTCGTCCTGCTCGCAGTCGGTGTCGCTGCTCTGCGCGCAGCTCCCCATGGGAACCGGATCCTTGGCCCCGATGAAGAACTGGGTGTCGGTATTGGTCTTGTCCGGCGTCGCGAAGTACCGGCCGGTTCCCCAGAAGATCCAGATCTTGGTCTGGTCGTCCTG
>JANOEZ010000122.1:0-9606 GCA_031413335.1 Nitrospirota bacterium | reverse complement strand
GCTGCTCCAGGGGTTGCGGGAATCTGGTTACGGTTATTGATGCGCAGCGGATTAATTGTCATGGTTGCTCAATCATTCCCCGCAGATCATCCTCGATTTTTTCCGGCGCCGGCGCGCCGAGACGCACCCTTTGCCTGTGGCGAGCACCTTCTGAGCGTGCGCGGTGCGCGAGCACAGCGAGTCAGTCAGGGAGCCTGAATTCTTCAGCCCACGCCCGCCTCTTTCAATACTTGCCCCGTGTACGAGCGCTTCACCTTCGCCAGTTCTCGCGGCGATCCCTCCGCCACAATCTCGCCGCCCCGGTCCCCGCCTTCCGGCCCCAGGTCAATCAGCCAATCGGCGTTCTTGATCACATCCAGGTTGTGTTCGATCACCACGATGGTATTACCGGCTTCGACGAGGCGGTTCAGCACGTCGAGCAGCCGCTGGATGTCGGCAAAGTGCAGCCCCGTCGTCGGCTCATCCAATATATAGAGCGTCCGTCCTGTCGCTCGCTTCGACAACTCGCGCGAGAGCTTTACCCGCTGCGCTTCGCCCCCCGACAGCGTCGTCGCCGACTGGCCCAGTTTGATGTAGTGCAGGCCGACGTCGTGCAGCGTCTGCAGCTTGGTTCTGAGCAGCGGGATGGGCTGGAAAAATTCCAGGGCTTCGTCCACCGTCATATTCAACACGTCAGCAATGCTGCGATCGCGGTATTTCACCTCGAGCGTCTCGCGGTTGTACCGCTGGCCTTTGCACACTTCGCAGGTCACGTAGACGTCGGGCAGGAAGTGCATCTCAATCTTGATCAGGCCGTCGCCCTCGCAGGCTTCGCAGCGCCCGCCCTTCACGTTGAAACTGTACCGGCCCGGCTTGTAGCCGCGCACGCGCGACTCCGGCAGTTTCGCGAAGAGGTCGCGGATGAAGGTGAAGAGGCCCGTGTAGGTCGCCGGATTTGAACGAGGCGTGCGCCCAATCGGCGACTGGTCGATGTCGATGACCTTGTCCAGGGCCAAGACGCCCCTCAGTTCCTTGCAGCCGTCGATCTTCGGATGCTTGTGATAGAGCAGTTGCGAGAGCGAATGGAACAGCACCTCCAGCACCAGCGTGCTCTTGCCGGAGCCGGACACGCCGGTCACGCAGGTGAACAGACCCAGCGGAATTTTGACCGTCAGGTTTTTCAAGTTGTGCTTGCGCGCGCCGACGACGCTGAGAAATCCCCTCGGTTTGCGTTCGCGGTGCGGCAGCGTCACGCTCATCTCGCCGCGCAGGTACTGGCCGGTCAGCGACGCCTTGGTGGCCATCACCTCCTTCAGCGTGCCCTGCGCGATGATCTCCCCTCCGTGCGCGCCGGCGCCCGGCCCCATATCGAGAATGTGATCCGCCGCCTGCATCGTCTCCGCATCGTGCTCGACTACCACCACCGTGTTGCCCAGATCGCGCAGGCGAATCAACGTCTGGAGCAATCGTCGATTATCCCGCTGGTGCAGGCCGATGGACGGCTCGTCCAGAATATAGAGCACGCCGACCAACCCTGAGCCGATTTGTGTCGCCAGACGGATGCGCTGACCCTCCCCACCAGATAGGGTCGCCGCCGGGCGGTCCAGCGTCAGGTAATCGAGCCCGACGTTGACGAGGAAGCCCAGCCGCTCGCGAATTTCTTTCAGGATGCGCTGCGCAATGAAGGTTTCCCGCTCCGTCAGCTTCAGCGATTCGACAAAGCCGGCCGCTGCCCGGATGGACAGTTGCGTAACCTCCGCAATCGAACGCCGCCCCACTTTAACTGAAAGACTTTCCGGCTTGAGCCGCGCGCCTTTGCAAGTGGAGCAGACCTCCAGCAGGGTCAGGTCTTCCTCCTCAGGGCCTCCCGGCGGCATGGCGAAGCCGATCCCGTCGCAGGTCGGACAGGCTCCGTGCGGACTGTTGAAAGAAAACACGCGGGGGGTGATTTCAGGATAACTCACGCCGCAGCGGATGCAGGCCAGCTTTTCGCTGTAGAGCAGACTCTTGCCGTCCTCCGTCAACACGCCGACCAGCCCATCGGCCAGCTTGAGCGCGGCCTCCACGGAATCGGCCATCCGTTTGGATAACGGATCGCCCGGCGCGCCGGCTTTCATGACCAGGCGATCCACCACGACTTCGATTGTGTGCTTTTTCTGCCTGTCGAGCGGAAGCTCCTCGCCCAGATCGGCCATCCGGCCGTCGATCCGCGCGCGCACGTAGCCGGCCCGCCGCATGTCCAGCAACTCTTTGCGATATTCGCCTTTGCGCCCGCGCACGATCGGGGCGAGAATCTGAAACTTCGCGCCTTCTGGAAGATTACGGATCGCGTCCACCATCTGCTGAACCGTCTGGGCTGAAATCTCCTCGCCACACTGATGGCAGAAGGGATGTCCGATGCGGGCAAAGAGCAATCGCAGGTAGTCGTAGATTTCGGTGACCGTGCCGACCGTGGAACGAGGATTGTGGCTGGTGCTCTTCTGTTCGATGGAGATGGCCGGCGAAAGCCCTTCGATCGAATCCACATCGGGCTTGCCCATCTGTTCCAGGAATTGCCGCGCGTAGGCCGAGAGCGATTCGACGTAGCGGCGCTGCCCTTCGGCATAGATCGTATCGAAGGCGAGCGACGACTTGCCGGAGCCGCTCAGCCCCGTGATGACGACGAGCTGGTCCCGCGGAATCTCGACATCGAGATTCTTGAGATTGTGTTCCCGGGCCCCCTTGATGACGATCGAACCGGACATGAAGTCGGGATTATAACACTGTCGCGGCTTTGCTTGACAAAGCCGCAAAGTGGGTGCCACCATCGCACGATGTTGCAACTCGAAGAAAAACCTGTGCCAGCCGAATCATCGGCACGCGCCGTATCCGAATGGTCAGGCCCCGCGCGCGAACAGGCCGTCCAGCGGATGTTCACGGCCATCGCAGGCGTCTACGATCTCAATAACACGCTGCTCAGTTTCGGGCTCCATCACCACTGGAAGAAACTGACGGCGTCTCTCGTTCCTCCCGTCGAGAACGGTCGGGCATTGGATGTCGGCGCCGGGACTGCAGACCTGGCTCTCTTGATCGAGCCGAGGATGGGCCCAACGGGCCGCGTCATTGCCTCCGACCTGAACCATGCGATGCTTGTCGAGGGGCTGAAGAAAATCCTCCGCCACGGACGTGACCGGCGGATTACCTGCCTTGAAGCCAACGCCGAACAGCTCGGATTCACCGACGAAGCATTCGACGCCGTGACCACAGGATTTTGCATGAGAAACGTCGGCAATCTGCAGCGGGCGCTTCTCGAAATCCGTCGCGTGCTGAAACCGGGCGGCCGGTTTGTCTGCCTGGAATTTTCCCGGCCCGTCTACGGCTGGCTCCGTGCCCTCTATGATTGGTATTCGTTCCGCCTCCTGCCCTGGATCGGCACGGTCGTCGCGCGCGACACCACCGGCGTCTACGAATACCTGCCGGCGTCGATCCGGACCTTTCCGAATCAGGACGGGTTCAAGACCATGCTGCTGCAGGCGGGATTCTCGCAGGTGGACTACCGGAATCTCAGTGGCGGCATCGTCGCGATTCATGTGGCAATAAAATGATAGTCGTAAAGTCTGTAAAGTCGGAAAGTCATCACGTCTTTGTCTTCCGACTTTATGACTTTCAGACTTGACGACTTTTAGACTATGAATTCCGTACTTTATGTTTTCCTTCCGTGCAAGAAGGTATACCCGATCGGGATCACCTATCTGGTGGACTTCATCCACCGGCGGAAACCCGACGTCCGGCAACGCATCCTCGACCTCACGCTCTACCCAAAAAACCAGCGCGATAAAATTTTGCGCGACACCACCGCGGCCTTTGCGCCCGATCTGGTCTGTTTCTCCTGGCGGGACATCCAGATTTTCTCGCCGCACGAGGGCGACAATTCGCTGGAGCATGCGTTCAATTTTTACTTCGCCAGCAACCCGTTCAAGCGGATTGCCGCCTCGTTTGAAGGCGTGAAACAGCTCTACCGGTATTACGACCACATCCGGACGATTTTGTCGTACCCCTGGCTGATCCGGAAGGAATTCCCTCAAACGCAGATCATGATCGGCGGCGGCGCCTTCACGGCCTTTGCCGACCAATTGATCGAAAAACTGCCCGACGGCACGATCGGCATCCTGGGCGAGGGCGAGGACGCCATCTTGAAAGTCCTGAGCGGCGAGTCGCTGGCAAACGAGCGCTATATCATTCGCGAGAACGGGAAAATCTCGAAGGGCCAGCAGGCGGCGCCGGCACTTCTGGACGCGCTGACCGTGGATCTGCCCTATCTCACGTCGGTCTTTCCGCAATACGTCGACTACAAGGACGAATGCATCGGCGTGCAGACCAAGCGCGGCTGTCCCTACGACTGCGCCTTCTGCCTCTATCCCTATATCGAAGGCAAGCGCGTCCGCTACCGTCCGCCCGAGATGGTCGTGCGGGACATCTCGCAACACTATCACCAGTGGGGCGCGCGGCGATTCTGGTTCACGGATGCCCAGTTCATCACGGGCAAGGAAGCCTACCCGCAATGCACGGAGATTCTCGAACGGATTCTCCGGGAGAAACTGGAGATCGAATGGTCGGGCTATATCCGCACGTCGCTGATCACCGCCGACATGGCAACGCTCATGGTCCGCTCCGGCGTGGGCGACCTGGAAGTCGCGATTACCTCAGGCTCGCAGGAAATTCTGAATGATCTGCACATGGGTTTCAAACTGGAGAAGCTCTACGACGGCTGTCGCTATCTGGCCGAGGCGGGCTTCAAGGGCAAGGTCATCCTGAACTACTCGCTGAACTCCCCGCACGAGACGGAAGAGACCCTGCTGCAGAGTGTCGAGTCCTACAAAAAAGTCGCGGCTATTTTGGGCGAGGAGAGAGTGTTCCCGCTGATGTTCTTTCTCGGCATTCAGCCTAACACCGATCTCGAACATCGCCTGCTGGAGGAAGGCTACCTCTCGGCCGGGTACAACCCACTCATGCTGACGCCGCGCAGCATCAAGAAACTCCTCTACAATCCGGCTCCCTTGAACAAAATCATTGCCAAGGCCTGTCTGGCTGCCTGGGAGAGAAAGCACGGCAGCCAGGATCCCCGCGCCTGGTCCGGGTCGTTGTCGCAGGCCGAGCGGCCGGCCCCTGCAGCAAGCAGCTATGCGGATGGGAATCTGATTCGCGGCATCGAGCAAAATTCAGGACGGCACGCGCTGCTCACGCTGGAAAAAATAATCCGTTCAAAAAAAGAGTCCTCCTCTTCAAGAAAATCCCCTGCGGTAACAGCCGGTTACCGATAGTTCAAGGCTCCCGGAACTGCCTTATTCCCGCTTGCAATCCCTTTAAATCCGGTGCTATCATGCCCACTCCTTTGGGCCTCTAACGTAAGAGAATCGTTCGGATTTTCATTCGATTGCGTCTGTCCTGACGTTCTATCTAAGTGTGGGAGGCCGGGCTCGTCAGGGCACAGGAGGAACGTCCTCAATGTACAAGACGATTTACATCCCCGTCGATAACTCCGACCATTCCAACACCGCCGTCGACATCGGGGTCGACCTCGCCAAAACCTTCGGCTCCAAGATCGTCGGCAGCCACGTCTATGCCGCCAAGATGCACGACAAGCGGTTCAAGCAGATGGAGGCGGGCCTGCCGGAGGAATACCACGACGAGAAGGAACTGGACCGCCAGCGCCAGATCCATGACTCCCTGATCACCCGCGGGCTGCAGATCATCACCGACTCCTATCTCGATTACGTGGACAAACGCTGCACGGAAGCCAACCTGCCGCTTGAACGCAAGTCGCTCGAGGGCCGCAATTGGAAGGTTCTGGCCGAGGACATCAACACCAGCGGCTACGACCTGGTCATCATGGGCGCGCTGGGCGTCGGCGCCGTGAAGGACAGCGTGATCGGCAGCAATACCGAGCGGGTCATTCGCCGGGTGCGCAACTCCGACATGCTGATCATCAAGCAGGCCCAGCCGATGGGTCACTCGACGGACGGCGGCAAGATCGTGGTTGCGGTGGACGGCAGCCCCTATTCGTTCGGCGGCCTGATGACCGGCATCGCGCTGGGCAAGGCGTTGAACAAGCCGGTCGAAGCCATTGCAGCCTTCGATCCCTACTTCCACTATGCGGCCTTCCACAGCATTTCCAGCGTCCTGAACGAAGAAGCCGGAAAAGTCTTCCGCTTCAAGGAGCAGGAAAAGCTGCACGAAGAAATCATCGACAGCGGCCTTGCCAAGATTTACCAGTCGCACCTCGACATTTCGCGTGAAATCGCCCAGGCCGAACAGTCCGACATCAAGACGACGCTGCTCGACGGCAAGGCGTTCGAGAAGATCATTCAATACGTCCGTAAGGAAACCCCGTGGCTGCTGATCGTCGGCCGCATCGGCGTGCACAGCGACGAGGATATGGACATCGGTAGCAACACGGAAAACCTGCTTCGGAGCGCCCAGTGCAACGTGCTGATCTCCAACCGCAAGTACGTGCCGCCGATCGATACGCAGGCCGAGTACACCATTGCCTGGACGGAAGAGGCCCTGCGCCGGATGGAGAAGATTCCGATCTTCGCGCGCGGCGTGGCCAAGACGGCCATTCATCGCTATGCCATCGAAAAGGGCCACACGATCATCAGCAACTCGATCGTGGATTTGGCGGTCGGGCACATCCTGCCGAAGGGCGCGATGGACGCCATGCGCGCGCTGGGCGGCAGCCTCGACGCGGCGGGGATCGATCGGAACAAGATGCAAGCCGATGACGCAGTGGCGAAAGATCTGATGGGCTCCACGCTCAGCGGCATGGTCAGCGGGATCGTCGAGGAGAAACCGACAGTCAGCGCGGGCACCCAGGCCTACCTGGACCGCATGAGCCAGAACTACTTCGTCTGCGACGGTTGCGGCTACATCGGCAAGGGCGAGACGCCGGTAAAATGCCCGATCTGTGGCGCAGCCGGCGACCGGTTCAAGCTGGTGGACAAAACGATTTTTGAAGCGGCGGCGAAAGCGGAAGGCACGCTCGAGACCGAGGTAGCCTACGACGATGTGCCGATGCAGTGGACGAAGGACGCCAAGGAGGCGATCCGCGCCGTGCCGGCCGGCTTCCAGCGGCGGCGCGCCAAGGCCAAAATCGAAAAGACCGCCCGCAAGCTCGGCATGACGACGATCACGCTCGAATACGCCGGACCGATGATCAAGGAAGCGGCCGATGAAGACTACACGCCGATTTTCGCCAACAAGGGCACCGGCACGGATGCCGAGGCTGCCGCCAAACTTGCCGGCCAGGACAATGGACACGGGAATGGGCACGGCAACGGCCATGGTAACGGGAATGGACAGGGCACGAGCGAGGCGACGGCCATGAGCGAGACGCCGGCTCCCCTGACCTGGACCGCCGATGCACAAGCGAGATTGGAGCGGGCTCCGGCCGGCTTCATGCGCGATTGCACGCGCGCGCTGATCGAAAAGCATGCGCAAAAGCTGGGCGCCACGACGATTACCGGCGAGATCGCCAACGACGGCATCGAACAGGCCAAGGGCTTCATGGAAGAGGCCATGAAGACCGGCAACCTCAAGGAAATCATCGCGAGCCTCACAGGGTCGGCAGCCAAGTCCGGACACTAGATGGGCAAGTCGCTTCCCGTTATTGATTTCTCCAAGCTGGCCGATCAGTTCGGCTCGCTCCCGAAGCAAGTCCAGCAATTCATGAATGCGCCCGGCCTGCCGGGTGGCTTGTCCGCGCCCAACGACGGCCGCACGGTCGACGATTTCAAGCCCTATCTCCTCGCGCTCAACCTGACCAAGCGCTGCAATCTCAAATGCGATCACTGCTATCTGGACGCCACGACCAAGGCCGGCGGCGGATCGGACGAGCTCACGACAGAGGAATGTTACCGGCTGATCGACCAGATCGCGGAGGTCAACAAGGGCTGTCTGCTGGTCATCACCGGCGGTGAACCGCTGACCAGGCCGGACATCCTGGATATCGCCCGGCACGCCGTGACGCACGGCTTCATGGTCGTCTTCGGCACCAACGGGATGCTGATCAACGACCAGATGGCCAAGACGCTGGTCGAAATCGGCGTGATGGGCGTCGGCATCAGCATCGACTCGCTCGACTCGCAGAAGCACGACAAGTTTCGCGGCCTGGCCGGGGCCTGGAAAGGCGCCGTGGCCGGCATCGAAGCCTGCAAGCGCAACGGACTCCAGTTCCAGGTGCATTTCAGCGCGCAGCCGATGAACTACAAGGAACTGCCGGACGTCGTCGAATGGGCGCACGAAATCGGCGCGCGTGTGCTCAATGTGTTTTTCATGGTCTGCACGGGCCGCGGCGAGGAGCTGACGGATATCACGCCGACCCAGTACGAAGAAGTGCTGAGCTTTCTCGTCTCCTCGCAGGACAAGTACAAGGACATGCTCGTGCGGGCCCGCTGCGCCCCGCATTTCAAGCGGCTGGCCTACGAGAAGGATCCCAATTCCCCGATCACGAAGGCGACCGGCTACATGGGCGGCGGCTGCCTCGCCGGCACCAACTACGCGCGGGTCACGCCCAACGGCGAACTGACACCCTGCCCCTACATGCCGCTCTCAGCCGGGAACATCCGCGAGAAAAGCTTCGTGGACCTCTGGGAAAAGTCCGATATCTTCGATTCGTTCCGCTATCCGCACCTCAAGGGCAAGTGCGGGGACTGCGAATATAGCGAGATTTGCGGCGGCTGCCGCGCCCGTCCCTACGTGGACCATGGCGACTGGCTGGACGAAGACCAATGGTGCCTCTACACGCCGAAGGGTGGCGAGAAGATCCGCGTGGCCTTCAATACCGAGGAAGCCTTCGCGGGCACCTGGGAGGAGGCGGCGGAGACGCGATTGGGCCGCATCCCCTATTTCCTCCGCGCGATGGTCAAGAAGGGCGTCGAGCGGCACGCGCGCGAGCAGGGCCTGACCGTCGTCACCGTTGACTTGATGGAAGAACTGCGCAAGAAGCGGTTCGGCAACGACGCGCCGGTCTTTAAATTCTAATGGACGCCCTCCAATCCTTCCTGTTCGACATCAACCAGCTTATTCCGATCGTCAATCACTGGCTGCATCTGGTTTCGGCGGTCATCTGGATCGGCGGGCTGGCGTTTCTCGTGCTATCCCTCACGCCGACCCTGCAAACGGCCGTGCCGCGCGAGCTGGTCAAACCCATCGTCGAAGGTCTGCAGAAACGGTATAACCGGATCGTCGGCATCGTGCTGGTGGTCATTCTGTTCACCGGCGGGATCAATCTACACTACGTCAATCGCCTGGTGATCTCGCAAACGGGGGAAGGCATTCCGCACCACACCAAATATCTCATGATCTTCTTCGTGAAGTTGGTGTTGGTGCTCGGCATCCTGACGCTCTATCTCTACAACGTCATCTTCAAGGAAGATCCCAAGGCCGAGACCTCGGAAGAGGAAAAGGCCGAACAATTCAAGGAACCTGTTCCCTTCCAGCGCGCCGCGCTCGCGATCGGCCTCTTCATCATCCTCTGCGCCGCCGCCCTCAAACATCTCCATCAGTGAACGGCCGCTGCCGGGAGTCATCCCGCTCAGCCGGAATACGTACCGTTGCTTGACACAAAACGCAGAACGGCCTAGCCTACGC
>JANOEZ010000121.1:0-8040 GCA_031413335.1 Nitrospirota bacterium | reverse complement strand
CCTCGATTCCCTTGATTTCGATGCGCTCCAGATGAGCCGCATCAACCAGCTGCTCAAGGCGCTCCCCGAATCGGAGCGGGAGGGCGCGCTGATTGTCGGCGGCAGTCAGACTGTCTCGGCCTATCATTCGTATGTCATCTCCGTGCAAAAGTTGAAAGCCACGCTCGAAAAGGCTCCAGACCATCTCACGAAAGGTTTCTTCCTGATCGACGTCCGCTCATCCCAGGAACATGCCGGCGGCGTCATCCCCGGCACGGACCGCAACATTGAGTTCTCGCAGATGAAGATCCGCCATCGCGAAATCGGCGCCCAGCCGACCGATCACATCGTGGTCTACTGTCAATCCGGCCATCGCAGCAACATTGCTGCAGAAACCCTGGCCGATCTCGGCTACAAGCACGTCTATAACGTCAGCGGCAGCATGAATGCGTGGCAAGCCGCGGGCTACGAGATCCAACCGGCGACGCGCTGACCCGGGCTCAGCGCGTCCGCGAGAAATGCGCGACTGGCTGGAAAGGCGAGACTCGCATGTCTCACACGTCGCGCTGTTCTCGCCAGTCGCGCCAGTCTCGCAGATCACCGTCTCGGAAACACCCCAATCACGGTCGGCAGCGGGATGTGACTCAGCCCCTTCCCGTCCACGAGCGGCTGCCAGGCTGCATTCGTGCGCGCGCCTGAGATTTCCGAGCCGATCAGCACATCCGACGAGGCCCCGCCGTCCATCGCCATTGCGTGAGAGATGTCGCGGAGTCCGTCCCGCAAACAGACGGCCAGTTCCCAGAGCGGAACCTCCCCCTTCGACATGGCGACGATCAGATGCCCCTCACGATCTTCCCCCACCACCGTCTGCTGCGCTGCCTTGCCGGACCGGCGCACACGTGGCGTGCCGCTCCGGTCAATCAGCATGAGCGACTGCGCGGCTTCCTGGTAGGCCGGCTTGTTATCATCAAACACATCGTGTTTCAGGTCTAGTACGCGTGCTTTCTTCAGGCTGGGTGCCAGCGGCTCCGCTATAAACAGCCCCTGCCACAGCCCATGCCGTTTTCCGCCGAGCGATTTACCGTCTTTATAGAGCAGCCCCAAATAGGAAAAGTCGTCCAGAAAGAGGCCGGCATTGAACAGCGCCAGGGCTTTGGTCCGTTGATGCCAGTCACCAAGCGTCAGCGGCAGGTCCAGTCCTTCGGTGCGGTAGTGATAGATCGAAAAACGGAAGCGCTCGGGATCAATCTTCATCATATAGAGCGGCGGCACCTGGGCACAGGCTTCGCCCGGCGTCCAGACGGTCACTTCGAGCCCATCGGCCAGCCGGTCCCATGCGACGCCCTGAGCGGAAGTATATGAGGGAAACAGGCCCGCACCGAGCGTGGATGCCACCGCGAAAACAATCCAAGAAAGTATCCGGCGAATCATCATTGTCTTCCAAGGATGCTCAAACAGGTCCTCCAACGAGGCCGCAGGAAACTCGGAAACCGAGACGTATGTTTTTCGGTACGTCGCAGGGAGACGAGTGACCGAGAACAAAGTTGGAGGCCTGTTTCAGCATCCTACCGAAGAAGGTCATTCAAGGCTCCCGCGATGAAAGGGAAACGGAAATGAAAGCCTGACGATTGAGCGCGGTGAGGAATCACGCGCTGGCCGTTCAAGAGCAATTCATCCGCCATTTCACCCAACATCAACTTCATGGCAAAGCCTGGGGTCCGGAGAAAGGCGGGCCTGCCCAGGGCCTGCCCCAGGGTTTTTGAAAATTCCGCATTGGTGACGGGATGCGGCGCCGTCGCATTGACCGGCCCGCCGGCCGCGTTGTTTATCAGAAACATCAACAGTTCGACCAAATCGTCGAGATGAATCCATGACATCCACTGTTTGCCATGCCCCAGCGGGCCGCCGAGTCCAAGCCGATAAATCGGCAGCATCTTCGTCAGCGCGCCCCCGTCTTTCCCCAGCACCACGCCGATGCGCGGCATGACCACGCGGACGCCCAGCCTCTCCGCGGCACGGGCCGCCCCTTCCCACTCGCGGCACAAGCTGGCCAGAAAACCATCGCCGGACGGGGCCTCTTCGGTCAATTCCTCGTCGCCATGCGAACCATAGTAGCCGATCGCCGAGGCGTTCATCAGCAGCACGGGGCGGGTTTTCAGCTTGGCCAGCGTCGTCACAATCGCGGTGGTGGTGCCTTCGCGGCTCTTGCGGAGCAGATCTTTTGTCTGCAGCGTCCAGCGGCCGTCAGCGACCGGCGAGCCGGCAAGATTGATGACCACATCGCACTCGCCCAGCGCCTTCGATAACTCTTCCGTCGGTCCGCGAAAGCCCTGCCAGGGGGCAAGCTTTACGGCGTGATAGAGCCTGGCCTTGGCTTTCTCCGGATCGCGCGTCAGCACCGTGACCGTATGGCCGGCATTGGCCAGACGCTGACAGAGCATCCGCCCGATGAAGCCCGTTCCGCCGGCTACGACAATGCGCATGGAAAAAGCCTTTTAGCGACAGTTCCCGTCGCCCGTGCGCTGGTAGGTCGTGCCATCGAACGTCACAGCAGGTCCATAGAAGCTGCGATCCTTCGGGTTCATGGACGTCACGTACGGAATCCGCTGCTGTTGGCCGTTGCTGAATTGCAGAATCAGCGTACCGCGCGACTCGTCGCCTTCCGCCGTCCAGCGGCCGCTGTTGCCGCCCTGCACGCCGGCCATGCCCGACGAACCCGAACTGGAGGTCTCGCTGTTGAGCTGGAACAGGCCGTTACTGCACAGTGCCCCGCGTTTCTCGCTGGAATAGGACCCTGAATAGGTAGAGTGGCCGCTGTAGGCCGAATATTGACCGGCCAAAAATTGCATGGCCGACCCGCGCGGGAGTTTTCCCGCGGGCGCTTGCGCGGAAGGAGCCGTTGCTTTGCCAGAGCCGCTGGTGCGAGTCAGCGTCAACGGCGCTTCCAGATCGCCGCCCGAGACGGTCAGCTTCGATCCCTTCAGCACAAATTTATATTCTGTCGAGCCGTCATCCTCGGCAATGATGAGCTTGCTCCCCTGCACCTGCCATTGAATCGGCCCGTCCATCTGGCCGGTCCCATCGGCATTCAGGATCAGTTGAAACGGCTCTCCGCCAAACTCTCCGCTCCACGTGCCGACCAACGGAGAATTCTGCCCGGCCCAGACCTCAGACATTCCAAGGGCAAGCATCCACACGAACGCTGCGAGTACGATCATCCTTCTGCTCATGATTTCCCCGCACTGATCACGGATCACGGATAACTGATCACTTCTTTTATGATGCGCCCAATGCCGCCGTTGCTTTCTTGACCGCGCTGGGCTTCACGAAAATCAGCACGGCAAACCGGCCCGTACCGGCACAGATCGCTTCAGCCGCCGTCACGTTGATCTTCGCATCCACCAGGCGTCCCAACACATCGGAGACGGCTCCGACCCGATCATCGCCCTGCACGACGAAACAGGACTTCGGTCCCTGCACCTTCCACTTGTTGTACTTCGCCACTTCCTTGAACCGCGCCGGGTCTTCCGGCACGAAATCCAGTTGCGCCTTCTTGCCGCGCGGGAAGCCTGAGAACGCAAGCAGGTTCACCCCCGCCCCCTTGACCGCATCCAGCATCTTCACCGCTTCGCCCGCCTTATCCGGCACCGCCACCTTGAAATACTGGGCGACTTTGATCGATTCCGCCATGAGACACCTCCTTTCAAATGAACGTCTGGAACCCGGGGGATTTTACCTTGATAGGAGGGTTCCGAACAGAGGGGAAAAATGGGATTCCGCTAGCCTTCTAAGTAGCTGGAAAAACAGGAGGAAGACTGGACTTACCCGCCAAATGGGAGCACGGGAGGCACCATCGCCGCCGTTGGAGCAACTATTTTTGAGAACATCATAGTGGCGGACACCACCCAGTCGATGACGGGCTGCGGATAGATGCCGAGCGCCAGCGTGCCGGCCAGGCTGGCGTAAATCACGGTCTGCATCGGTGCGGAGACAACCAGCGGAGAATTGTCCACCGGTTCATTGATGTACATCTTCTTGACGACGACGAGGTAGTAATAGATCGAAATCACGACGTTGACGAGCCCGACGATGATCAGCGTGTAGAGCCCTTCCTTGATCGCGGCGACGAAGATGTAGAGCTTGCCGATGAAGCCCGCCAGCGGCGGCACGCCGGCCAGCGACAGCAAAAACACCAGCATGGCGAACGCCAGGAACGGCGAGCGGCGGTTCAAGCCGTTGTAGTCTTCAATTTCATCGCTGTTGATCAGGTTGCCCACCGCGATGACGATGGCGAAGGCGCCGAGATTCGCGAACAGGTACGTTAATAGATAAAACAGCATCGCATCGCTTCCCATTTTGGTGCCGGCGGCGAGGCCGATCAGAATATTCCCGATTTGCGCGATACCCGAATAGGCCAGCAGCCGCTTGATGTTCTTCTGCGCGATCGCGACGATATTCCCGTACGTCATCGATAAAATTGACGCGAGAACCAGCAGCAGCACCCAGGCCGGCTTGAAGGCCGCCAGCGAGATGAAGAACAGTCTCAGGAGGATGGCGAAGGCCGCCCCCTTGGGCGCGATGGACAGAAACGCCGTCACCGGCGTGGGCGCGCCGTGATACGTGTCGGGAATCCACGAGTGAAACGGCGCCGCGCCTATCTTGAAGCCGAGGGCCGCGAAGATCAGCAGGTAGCCGATAATCAATCCGGGCGTCGCCTTGGCGGAGGCGATGTCCGAGAGGACAATCTTGCCCGTCTCACCGTAGACGAGACTGATGCCGTAGGCCAGGAGCGCGGCCGCGAACACGCCCAGGATAAAAAACTTCAGTCCCGCTTCGTTGGACGCCGGGTCTTCGCGCAGGTACGCGACCAGCACGTAGAAGCCGAAGGTCGAGAACTCCAGCGTGATGAAGATGGACAGCAGATCGTTGGCCGAGGCCATGAACATCATGCCCAGGGCCGACATCAGCACGAGGAAATAATATTCGCCCTTGAAAAATTTGAACCGCTTGACGTAGTCGATCGAGGCCAGGATCACGAGGATCGTGGCGACGACGATGAAGATCTTGAAGAAGATGGCCATCCGGTCCAGGACGAACATCTGATTGAACAGGGTGCCCGTCACGCCGGTCCGGTCGAACCAGATGAGATTGGCCAGCACCACCGCCAGCCCGAGCACGCTGAGATAGGCCAGATTGCGTTTCGGGAACCGTGGCAGGGAGAAATCGATTATCAAAATGACGCAGAGCCACAGCGTCAGGAACAACTCCGGCAGCATCAGCAGCAGATCGGCGGGAGTCATGGTCAACGTGAACGTCACGGCAGCAGCCCTCTGGTCGGCGCGATCCCACCCGCGTGCGAGGCAAGCGGCATGACTTCGGTGATGCGGGCAATCAGCGGGTCTACTCCGGCGCGCACCACGTCATAAAAATGGAACGGGAAGAAGAAGAACCCGATGCTGCAGGCGATCATGAGCAGCAGCGGAAACCGGTCCACCATCGAGACGGCGTCGTGGGAATGGGCATAGTGCTCGTCCATCGGGCCGTAGAACAGGCCGCGCATCATGCGGAAGAGATAGCCCGTCGTCAGCACGATGCCGACCACCGCCACGATGACCTGGAAGGGATATTTGTGCCAGGCGCCGACGAGGATCATGACTTCGGCGATGAAATTGACGGTGCCCGGCATGCCGATCGAGGCCATGCAGGCCACGATGAAACACCCCGCCACGAACGGCATGCGGTTGATCAGCCCGCCGAGAGACGGAATGTCCCGCGTATGGGTCTGGTCATAGACCCAGCCGGCCATGGCGAAGAGCATCCCCGTCGCCATCGCGTGCGCGAACATATAGATGATCGCGCCGCTCAGGCTGATGTAATCCAGCGCCGCCATGCCGAGGAACACGTAGCCCATGTGGCTCGAACTGCTGTAGCCGATGACGTACTTGGTGTCCTTCGCGTAGAAGGCGACCAGTCCACCGTAGAGGATGCTGAAGATGCACAGGACCGCCGCGATCGGCATCAATTGCCGCGTGAGGTCCGGCATGATTTCGTAACAGATGCGGATGATCGAGAAATGGCCGAGCTTCATCAGCACGCCCGCATGGAGCATGCTGGTGGCCGCCGGCGCCGCCGCGTGCCCGACCGGCGACCAGGAATGCAGCGGCCAGATCGGCGCAATGGACGCAAACCCGAAGAAGATCAGCAGCCAGATCAGCGTGCCGACGGGGCCCTCGAAGTGCGTGTGCTGTTTGAGCGCCACGATGTCGAAGGTGTTGAGACCGGACAGCTTGTAGATCAATAAAATTCCCATCAGCGCGACGACCGCCCCCGCCGACAGGAACAGGGTCAGCTTCATCGCCGCATATTCCTTGCTGTTCGAGGCGAAATTGAAGATGAACCCGACCGAGTCGCGCTGCTTGAGGCCTTCCGGATCGGTCATGGCGAGATAGCCCTTGGTATGGCTCCCCCAGACGCCGAGCAGCAGGTACATCGGAATCACGGACATTTCGTAGAAAAAATACAGAAAGAACAGATCCAGCGACATGAAGACACCGATCGTGGCGGCCGCCAGGATCAGCAGGAAAATATAGAACTCCTTCGTGCGATCCTTGATGTGCCAGGAGACGAAGATGCCGGCGAACAACAGAATCCCCGACGCCAGCACCAGCGGCACGCCGATGCCGTCCACGCCCAGGTAAAAGGCGATGCCCAGCTCCTTGGACCACTCGTAACGCTGGACGAACTGGTAGCCGCCCTTGGCCGGATCGAAGGCGAAAAACATGATCCAGGAGGCCACGAAGCAGATGCCGGCCGACAGGGCCGCCACCAGCCGGACTTGGAGCGCCTGCCGGTTCGGGATGAAGATCAGCCCAATGGCTCCGAGAAACGGCGCGAACAATATAATGAGGAGAATGTAGTCCATACCCTTAGATCTTCCGCCCTGCTTCCTTCTTATTCATCTCAGCGGCAGCCCGGTTGACTGTCGGCGGCGCGGGAGCCTTCGCCACCGTTCCGCGATCCAGACGGCTCTCCAGCGCTTGAATGGACCCGTTCATCATCCTGAGAAAGGGCGAAGGATACAGCCCGATCCAGAAAATCATGATCGATAGAGACACGGCGATGATCATCTCGCGCGCGTTGAGGTCCGCGATCGTGCGAGGGAAATTCGGCGACAGCGGCCCGAACATCGCCCGCTCGTAATACCAGAGAAAATAGGCCGCGCCGAAGATCACGCCCGTGACCGCAACCACGCCGAAGAACCAGTGGGCCTGGAACGCACCCAGGAGGATGAGAAACTCGCCGACGAAGCCGTTGGTGCCGGGCAATCCGATCGAAGCCAGCCCGATGATCAATAAGAATGTCGCCAGCAGCGGGACCTGCTTGGCGGCGCCGCCGAAGGCCGAGAGATCGGTGCTGTGCCGGCGGACGTACAGGAACCCGGCGATAAAAAAGAGGCCGGCCGTGCTGAAGCCCAGGTTGATCATGGTCAGCAGGCTGCCCTGCAGGCCCTGGAAGTTCAGCGAGAAAATGCCCAACACGACGAATCCCAGGTGGCTGATGCTGCTGAAGGCCAGCAGGCGCCGGCGCCAACGCCTGGCGCTCGGCCTCGAATCGCGCGATGACGCTCTTGGTGTCCATGCCCAGCTTGATAACTTTGAGCGCCACGCGGCGGCGGACGGGTTCCTCCTGCTCGGCCATATAGACCACGCCACAGCCGCCTTCGCCGATTTGCTGAAGCAGTTTGTAACGGCCAATCTTATCGCCAGTCTTCTCGGTGGGCGGAACGTTGACGCGGACGGTTCGCTGTAAATCGGGATCTGTGGCCGGCGCTTCCGGGATAATGCCCGGCTCGGTGGGCAGGAAGTCACCCGCCGCTTCGTGGGCCGCGAGCAGGACCTCCAGGCGTTGGCGCAACTGGCCGTCGTTCCCGCACGCCCCGACCAGGAAGGCCGTGCGTTGCTCGGGAGAAAACGTCAGCGCCTGTTCGAACAGGGCCTCTAGGTTGTCGTGACTTGCGCTCATGCAGCCGAAAATCTCATTCCATACATCAGTGGCGTCGTC
>JANOEZ010000120.1:0-2420 GCA_031413335.1 Nitrospirota bacterium | reverse complement strand
CGGCGACGCCGGTGATCAGTACCTTGCCGGAATTGGTCAGGTCCACGCGGACCTTGACGCGCTCGCCGCCTTCCAGCACCGAGTTGCCGTTTTCGTCGAGCACGGTGGCCTTGAAGACGAGCGGCGAGGTGGCTCCGCTGGTTGGATCGAGCAGGTCGCGGGAGGCTTTGGCAAACAGGGTGGCCATGCTCACGGCTGCCGCGTGGACGAACGGATCCATCAGATAGTCGCAGCGTCTCTGATCGACGGACAGAAACAGCCGGTCGCGGTGCGTGACTTTCATCGGCGCCTCGCGCAGCACTTTGCCGGACGCATCGCGAAAGACGACCACGGCCTCCATCACCAATTCGGCGGGCACCCGGTCGTACAACGCGCTCGGGACCATTGTGAATCCCTGTTGCCGAAGGACGATCTGCGCCGTCACATCGGATTTGGTCTCGCCGGATGCCTTGCCGGCCAGCCGGACCGTTTTGAAGGTTTGGTCGGCCGCATCCGTGAGCGCCGACTCCAATTCCTGCCCCAACATGACCGGGATTCCGGGTTGACCGCAGGAGTTGGTGTAGGTGTATTGAGCCGATACGAGCGACGGATCAATGGCCAGCGTCACCGACATGGGCAGTTGCGGTCCCATGTCCGGCAGCACGGCTCGCGTATAGCCGATTTTGTCGCAGCCTGCTGTGAGCAGGGTCAGGAAAAGAACGAACACTAAGATCGGTTGCAGGGTGCGCGTGGTTCGATGATGCACAGGTAGCCTCACAGTCGGGATGATACGAGGCGCCACCGTACCGAAATCAACGCCGGATTGCAACTTTCGAGACGAACTTGCCAGCGTTGCCGGCCTCGTTTATCCTTGGGCAGCAAATAGCCAACAGCTAATAGCTAACAGCTCAGTCGATACGTGGAGCAGGGGTTTGTATCATGCAGAGGGAGTGATCGTTCATGAGAACAGGCGGCTACTGGCTATTTACTATTCGCTATTCGCTATGTTGGTCCTAGGCCTGTCCAACATGCGCGATGCGGCGGCGGCGGTGGTGCAGGACGGCCGCGTCCTTGCTGCGGCCGAGGAAGAACGCTTTGTCCGTATCAAACATGTCACGGCATTGCCGGTTCAGGCGATGGCCTGGTGCCTGCGTCAGGCCGGCGTCGGTCTGGCCGACGTGGATGCGATCGCGGTCCCGTGGAAGTATTGGATGATCGGCCGGCGCGCGCGACTGGCCCTGGGGGCGATGCTGCGTTCGCCGGCGCTGTTTTGTGTGAAGGGCCGGCGTGGCGTGGAACGGCTCATGCAGGAGTGGGCGGAACTGGCGTTTCTGCCACGGCATCTGCAACGACATTTCGGCCCCGGCCGGTATCAGCCGGTCTTTCTCGATCATCATCTGTGTCACGCCGCCAGCACGTTTCTCGTGTCCCCGTTCGAACGGGCAGCCATCTTAATTGTCGACGGCGCTTCCGAAGCGCATACGACCATGCTGGCGGTCGGGGAGGGCCGGCAGATTCGCGTGTTGCAGCGCACCCCGCTGCCCCATTCGCTCGGCCAGTTCTACGCGGCCATCACCGCCTATCTCGGGTTCACGCCCGATCAGGACGAATATATCGTGATGGGACTGGCCGCCTACGGAGAGCCGAAGTTTGCCGGGGCGATTCGGCAGCAGGTCCTCGGTCTTCGGCCGGACGGCCAGTTCTGGTTGAACACACAGGTGCTGGATTTTCACTTAGCGCGGGCCGGTGTCTTTGTGCCCGAACTGGAACGGCTGCTGGGCGTTCATCGCCAGTCTGGCGAAGAGATTCAGCAACGGCATCGCGATGTGGCGGCCAGTGCGCAGTTGGTTCTGGAAGAAACGCTGCTGCACATCGGAAAGCATGTGAAGCAACTGACCGGTGCGGACCATCTGTGCCTTGCCGGCGGGGTGGCGTACAACTGTGTGGCCAACAGCCGGTTGAAGGAAGAACTGGGATTCAAGCAGGTGTTTGTGCAGCCGGCGGCCGGCGATTCCGGCGCCGCGCTTGGCGCGGCGCTGTGGCGGGCGAACCGGCGCGGCGAGGCTATGCGACGTGAACCCATGACACACGCCTATTGGGGGCCTGAATTTTCCGAAGAGCAATGCCGGCGTGCCTTGGAGCGCGCGGGGCTCTCTGGTCAGCGTCTTTCGGATGAAGCCCTCTGCGAGCGGACGGCGGACGAATTGGCCAACGGTCGTCTGGTGTTGTGGTTCCAGGATCGCATGGAGTGGGGACCGCGGGCGTTGGGCAACCGGAGTCTGCTGGCCGATCCGCGCCGGGAGGACATGCGTGAGCTGATCAATGCGAAAGTGAAATTTCGGGAACCGTTCAGACCCTTCGCGCCCGCTGTGCTCGAAGAGCGGGCAGCCGACTACTTCGATGTGTCGGGGCCGTCACCGTTCATGCAGTTCACGTGCAAG
>JANOEZ010000119.1:0-7020 GCA_031413335.1 Nitrospirota bacterium | reverse complement strand
GCTGGCGTTGGGCGCGACGCTGGGATACGGGGTCATCGGGTTTACCGACGACTACCGAAAATTTACCGGCAGCAAATCCAAAGGATTGACGGCGGGGCAGAAGATCCTGGCGCAGGGTCTGCTGGCGCTGGCGATCGGCCTGTTCTTTTACTATCTGCCCGGCTATTCGACGAAGTTGAATGTGCCCTTTTTCAAAAACTTCACGCCCGATTTGGGTCTCTTCTATATTCCCTTCGCCGTGCTGGTCATCGTCGGCAGTTCGAACGCGGTCAACCTCACGGACGGCCTCGACGGCCTGGCGGTCGGCCCCATCATGATCGCCTCGCTGGCCTACACGATCGTGGCCTACGCGGTCGGCAACAAGATCATGTCCGACTATCTGCTGATTCCCCATATCGAAGGCGCGGGCGAGCTGGCGGTCTTTACGGCGGCGATCTTCGGCGCAAGCCTGGGCTTCCTCTGGTTCAACACGTATCCGGCCACGGTATTCATGGGCGATGTGGGCTCGCTGCCGCTCGGCGCCGCCCTCGGCACGGTTGCGGTCGTCAGCAAGCACGAATTGCTGCTGCTGCTCGTCGGTGGCGTGTTCGTCATCGAGGCGATCTCGGTGATCTTCCAGGTGGCGTCGTTTAAGTCGCGCGGCAAACGGATTTTCCTGATGGCGCCGATCCATCATCATTTTGAAATGAAGGGCTGGGAAGAGCCGAAAGTGGTCGTGCGGCTGTGGATCATCGCCATTCTGCTGGCGTTATTGAGTCTCAGCACGCTCAAGCTCAGGTAATGACACTCCATGGGCAATCATGGCGATCGAATCGGTCGAGGGCTTAGCAAACAGGCGGGTCACGGTCCTTGGGATGGCCCGGAGCGGCGAGTCGGCGGCGCGCCTGCTGCTGGCGGCCGGGGCGAAGGTCACGATAGCCGATGCCAAAGACGCGGCGCAGCTTGCGGATGTGCTGGGGCGGCTGGATCGCACCAGGCTGACCGTCCGCGTCGGATCCGACTATGGATCTTCGCTGCAGGAGACTGATCTCGTCGTGATCAGTCCGGGGGTGCCGTCGCGGTTGCCCCTGCTGCAGGCGGTTCGCGGACGCGGCGTGCCGGTGATCGGCGAACTGGAGCTGGCGTCCTGGTTCCTGACGGCGCCGGTCATCGCGATCACGGGCACGAACGGCAAGAGCACGACGGTGACGTTGATCGGAGAGATGCTGGCGCGCAGTGGCAAGCGGGCATTCGTCGGCGGCAACCTGGGGACGCCGCTCAGCGAGGCGGCGCTCGTCACGCACGGGGCCGGCAGCGCCAAGCCGTACGACTATATTGTGGCCGAGGTGTCGAGCTTCCAGCTCGAGACGGTCGGGCGGTTTCATCCCTGGTGTGCGGCGGTGCTGAACGTCACGATGGACCACATGGATCGCTACGAGACGCCGGCCGAGTATGCCGCGACCAAGGCCCGGATCTTTGAAAACCAATCGGGGAGCGACATCGCGTTGCTGAATCTTGACGATACGCAGGTGGCTGCGATGCGGCCGTCGATTCGGGCCCGTGTCATGGGGTTTTCCCGTTCGGGATTGGCCGGACGTGGCATCGAAGAGGGTATCGCATGGGATGGCGAGCAGGTGACCGCGACCTTGAAAGGGCGTACCGAAGCTGTCTGTCGGCGCGAGGAGATTCGTCTTCCCGGTTCGCACAATCTGGCCAATGCGATGGCGGCAGTGGCGGTCAGTCTGGCCTGCCGGTGTCCAATGGCCACCATCCGCGAGGCGCTTCGCGACTTTCCGGGGATCGAGCACGCGCTGGAAGCGGTTCGTGAGCGGCGCGGCGTGCGGTTCATCAACGACTCGAAAGGGACCAATGTGGATGCCGTGCTCAAGGCGCTTGAGAGTTTTGACGAGCCGATCGTGCTGATTGCCGGCGGGCGCGACAAGGGCGGGGATTTCGAACGGCTGAAGGACGCGGTGCGCCGGCGCGTGACGCATCTGATTCTGATCGGCGAAGCGGCGCCGAGGCTCCACGAGGTCCTGCGCGAGTGCCGACAGATCAGCCGCGCGCCCTCGCTACGGGCGGCCGTGGAGGAAGCGGCGGACGTGGCGGCGGCAGGCTCGGTGGTGCTGTTCTCGCCGGCCTGCGCGAGCTTCGATATGTTTGCGGATTACCAGGACCGGGGCCGGCAGTTCAAGCAACTCGTCAACGAACTGCCGTAACGAGTAACGAGTGATGGGTGATGAGTTTGAGAAAGCAGAGAGACGCGACTCATCACGCATTACTCATCACGGATCACTGAATTATGGCGTCCAAAATACTCGATGCGGGAACGTTGACGCTGCCCTGGTCGTCCGCGGGGGAGCGTCCGCGCAAGCAGGCCTCGGCCGACGGCAGCCTGCTGGCGGTCACGGTCATTCTGGCCTTGATCGGATTGGTAATGGTGTTCAGCGCGAGCGCCGTGGTGGCGGGGAACCGCTTCCAGGATTCGATCTATTTTCTCAAGCGCCATCTGGTCTGGCTGACGTTTGGATTTCTGCTGCTCCAACTGGCGTCGCGGATGGATTACATGGTCTGGAAACGGCTGGCCCTGCCGGCGCTGGGACTGACGGCGGTGCTGCTGGCGCTGGTGCTGGTTCCCTCGATCGGCGTGATGGCCAAGGGCGCCCGGCGCTGGATCAGGATGGGGCCGATCTCGGTGCAACCGGCCGAGATGGTCAAGCTGGCCGTCATCCTCTACATGGCGGCGTATCTCACCAAGCGGGAAGGCCGGTTGAGCGAGTTTGCAACCGGGTTTCTCCCGCCGCTGATCGTCGCCGGCCTGCTGGCCGGGTTGGTCCTGCTGGAGCCCGATCTCGGCACGGTGGTGGTGGTCGGCCTGGTGACCTATGCGCTGCTGTTTCTCGCCGGCGCGCGGCTGAGCCATCTGTTCAGTCTGGTGCCGGTCGCGCTGGCCGCGGTGGCCCTGCTGGTCTGGCGATCGCCCTATCGTCTGCAGCGCCTGATGACCTTTTTCGATCCAGGGAAGGATCCCACCGGCGCCGGCTTCCAGGTGAACCAGTCGTTTCTGGCCTTCGGCAGCGGCGGGGCGTTCGGAGTCGGACTGGGGGAAGGCCAGCAGAAATTGTTTTTTCTGCCCGAGGCGCACACCGACTTCGTGCTCGCTCTGGTCGGGGAGGAATTGGGACTCGTCGGGACCGCCTCCATCATGGCGTTGTTCGGTCTGCTGGTCCTCAAGGGATTTCAGATTGCGGGGCGCGCGCGGGAGCCATTCGGTCGGCATCTGGCGCTCGGCATCACGTTGCTCATCGGATTCCAGGCACTGATCAATGCCGGCGTGGCGACCGGGCTCCTGCCCACCAAGGGTCTGACGTTGCCGCTGGTCAGCTACGGAGGGTCCTCGCTGCTCGTGTCCCTGCTGGCGATCGGCATCTTATTGAGTATTTCGCGTGACCGGCAGGGTGGGCGGCAGGCAGGTGGCTATGGACGGAGTGCAACGGCTTGACGACGATCGTGTTCGCAGCGGGCGGCACCGGCGGCCACCTGTATCCGGCCGTGGCGCTCGCGCGGGAATTTTTCAGGCAGGATCCGGCGGCCCGGATGCTTTTTGTCGGCACGGAACGGGGGATCGAATCGAAGGTGCTGGCGCACGAAGGATTGGAACTGGCCCTGATCGCCGCGCAGCCGGTGATGGGGCGAGGTCTGTTGCAGGCGGCGGGCGCCCTGCTCTTGCTGCCGAGGGGGCTCTGGCAGTCCCTGGCGCTGTTGCGGCAGAGACGCGCCGCGCTCGTGCTGGGAGTCGGCGGCTACACCAGCCCGCCGGTCTTGCTGGCGGCGAGGCTGCTCGGTGTGCCGCGGGCGATTTTGGAACCGAATGCCTATCCGGGCATGGCCAACAAGGTACTGGGGCCGATTGCCGATCTGGTGTTCGTCACGTTTCGCGAGGCCGCGCGATATTTTCCATCGGACAAAGTGCGGGTCACCGGCATGCCGGTGCGGCAGGCGTTCTTCGAGAATGCGGGCACGGGGCAGGAAGCCCGAGGCGAACGGGAACGCAGGATCCTGCTGGTATTCGGCGGCAGCCAGGGCGCGCGGGCGATCAACGACGCGATGATCGGGGCTCTGCCGCAATGGGCGGCGATGCGCGGGCAACTGGCGATTGTGCATCAGACCGGCGAGGCGGACCATGCACGGGTCAAGGCAGCCTATGAGGCGGCCGGCGTGCAGGCCGAGGTGGTGCCGTTCCTGTTCGAGATGCCCAGGGCGCTGCGCTCAGCGGATCTGGTCGTCTCGCGCGCCGGAGCGATGACGCTGGCGGAATTGACCGTGTGCGGCAAGCCGGCGATTGTGATTCCGCTGCCGCACGCGATCTATCAGCATCAGGCGCACAACGCGTGGGTGTTGGCGGACGCAGGCGGGGCGGTGGTGCTGCCGCAGCAGGAGCTGACGGGGGAGCGGCTGGCGCGTGAAGTGGCCGCACTGCTGCGCGATCCTGAGCGGTTGCGGATGATGGGGGAGCGGAGCCGGGAGATGGGCCGGCCCGATGCGGCGCAGGCCATTGTGTGGGAATGTCTGGCGTTGATGGGAGGCGTTAAACGTTAAACGTTAAACGTGAATCGTTCATCGGTTCTGCACGTTTAACGAATAACGGGTAACGAATAACGTGTGTTCAGAAAGATTCAACAGATTCATCTGGTCGGCATCGGCGGCTCCGGCATGAGCGGCATCGCCGAGGTGCTGCTCACGCTGGGCTATCAGGTGTCGGGCTCCGACCTGCAGGAGTCGGATACGACCAGGCGTCTGCGCGAATTGGGCGGGAAAATTTTCATCGGGCACCAGGAGTCGAACGTCGGCGAGGCGCAGGTGGTCGTCATTTCCTCCGCCGTGCAGCCGTCGAATCCCGAGGTGGCGGCCGCGAGGGCCAGGGTGATTCCGGTCATTCCTCGCGCCGAGATGCTGGCAGAATTGATGCGACTGAAGTATGGCGTGGCGATTGCCGGCGCGCACGGGAAGACGACGACCACGACCATGGTCGCGACGGTGCTGGCGCAGGGCGGATTGGACCCCACCGTGGTGATCGGCGGGCGGGTCAACGCACTGGGGAGCCACGCGCGCCTGGGGCGGAGCGATCTGCTGGTCGCCGAGGCCGACGAGAGCGATGGCTCGTTCCTGAAGTTGGCGCCGACGATCGTGGCGGTGACGAATCTCGATCAGGAGCATCTGGACTACTACGGCACGATGGAGCGATTGGAGGAGAGTTTCCTTGAGTTCATCAACCGCGTGCCGTTCTACGGCCTGGCAGTGCTGTGCGCCGACGACGAGCATCTTCGCAAGCTGCTGCCGCGGGTCGTCCGGCGCTACCAGACCTACGGCCTGCGCGACACCGGAGGCGTCACGCCGGATTTTTTCGCCACCGACATCACGATGAAACAATGGGACACGGAGTTTCGCGCGTCGTTCAAGGGCAAGAGCCTGGGGCCGTTCCGCCTGCCCGCTCCGGGGATCCACAATGTCTCGAACGCGTTGGTCGCGATCGCGGTGGGTATGGAACTGGACGTGCCGGTCGACTTGATCCGGAAGGGGCTGGCGACGTTTGCCGGCGTGGAGCGCCGGTTCCATCTGCGTGGCGAGAAGAACGGCATCATGGTCGTGGACGACTACGGCCACCATCCGACCGAAATCCGCGCCACACTGGCTGCCGCCAAACAGGGATGGAACCGGCGTCTGGTGGTGCTTTTCCAGCCGCACCGCTACACGCGCACCCGCGACCTGGCCAAGGAATTTTCGCGCGCCTTCGAACAGGCCGATGCGCTGTTCATGACCGAGATCTATGCGGCCGGCGAAACACCGATTCCCGGCGTCTCAGGGCAGCAGCTCGCCGAGTCCGTGCGCGCGGCGGGACATCCATCGGTGACGTGGGCCGAGCGGCGGGACGGGCTGGCGGAACAAGTCCGCCCGACGCTGCAGCCGGGCGATTTGGTGCTCACGCTCGGCGCGGGAGATATCTGGAAGACCGGAGTCGAATTGCTGGAGCGGTTGTGAATCTGGAAGTGATTACCGGAGGTCGCATGACACGTCGGACCACATCACGGAGAACGCCCCCACGCTGGACCGCGGCGGATTTGCGCGCGGCGGTGGCGGGTCTGCGCGGAACGGTCACATTCAATGCCCCGCTCAAGGACTACACCTCGTTCCGGATCGGCGGGCCGGCGGATGTGCTGGTGATGCCGGCTGACGCCGAGGATGTGTGCCGGTTGGTTCGGCAAGCGAAGACCGCGGACATTCCGATCTTTGTGTTGGGCGGCACCAATCTGCTGGTCCGCGATCACGGTATCCGGGGCATTGTGGTCAGTCTGGGGAAAATGAAAGCGATCACGGATGAGCCGGGGCATGTGCTCTATGCGGAGGGCGGCGTCGGAATGCCGACCCTGATGAAGTATGCGACCGGCCACGGACTGTCGGGCCTCGAATGGGCGGCCGGCATTCCGGGGACGGCGGCCGGCTGCGTCGTCATGAACGCGGGCACGAAACTCGGCGAGATGCAGGACTCCGTCAAGGCCGTGCGCATCGTGGACCCGTCCGGACAGATCGTCGATTGCCCGGCCTCGGCCATCCGGTTCAGCTACCGGCGGGCCTTGTTGCCGCGTGGCATTGTGGTCGGCGTCTGGGTGCAGCTCAAACCGGCGTCGAAGGACAGGATACAGACGACGGTCAAGGAGTATCTGCGGTACCGGAAGGAGACGCAGCCCCTGACGCTGCCCAATGCGGGCTGCGTGTTTAAAAATCCTGGGCCCGATGCGGCCGGCCGCGTGATCGAAGCGGCGGGACTCAAGGGCGCGCGGATTGGCGATGCGCAGGTGTCGGAGAAGCATGCCAACTTCGTCGTGAACCTCGGCCATGCCAAGGCGGCCGACGTGATCGCGTTGATCAAGAAGGTTGGGCGCACGGTCGAAGCGCAGACCGGCATGACGCTCGAATTGGAACTGAAGATCGTCGGGGAACCGTGATCAAGCCTCTGACGCGGGCGCGGATCGGCGTGCTCAT
>JANOEZ010000118.1:0-1723 GCA_031413335.1 Nitrospirota bacterium | reverse complement strand
CGGACACCCGGCTCTTTCCGAGGAGCTGGGCTTTCGGCCCCATGACACGGCGCGTCCTATTCGCTCGGTTGTCACCCTCACGCGACGAATTCGGATCCCTCGTGATGATCGCCACGTGCCTTCCACGACTCCGACCGCCGCGGTGACTTGGACGAGCTCACAGGCCACCGCCTTGATCGACCGGCCGAGGCATCCTCGGGAGAAGCCTCCGCAGGGGAGAACCACTGATGGTCTAGCCATCCCAGCTTGAACTTCTGGCCCGCTCGGCATCGGCGCGGATCGGCATGGGCCGCAGTCGCGGCGCGCGGACGAGGCCGGATGGGGAGCCCAGCTCGCCCTTCGGAGCAGCGACTTCGAAGCTGTCGGCGATGCGTGGCTGCGTCTCAATTCTCGTTCCTCGCTCTGCCCACGCGTTCTCTGGCAAGCGCCCCACCGTGGGTTCTTCCAGCTCCGCCTGGATATTCGGGTCGTGGCGAGTACCGCGGACGCGCTGCGTATCGAACGCGGCGACCCCGTCTAGTCTCTTCCGCCGCCAGGCAATGCGGTCTCCTCGGCCTTCCAGCCCATGCGGGGCAACATCTCGCAAACGCTTGAACTCCGCAGTCCGAGATCGGCACACCGTGCCCCTGCAGTTCGGTTTCGGACCGGCATCAGCGCAGACCACCACCCCGCTCGGCGCGTCGTTTTTTTGACTGCGGAGTTTCTGCTGTGACGAGATATTGCCCCGCGTGGGCTGGAAGGCGAAGGCGGCCGCATTGCCTGGCTGCAGATGAGACTGGAAAGGGTCGCCGCGTACGATATGCAGCTCGTCCGCGGTACTCGCCACGACCCGAATATCCAGGCGGAGCCGGAGGAGCCCACAATGGGGCTCTTGCCGGAGAACGCATGGGCAGAGCGAGGAGCGAGAATTGAGACGCAGCCGTGCATCGTCGACAACTTCGGAGCCGACGCTCCAAAGGGCGAGCTGGACTCCCGATCCAGTCCCGTCCGCGTATGCCACGGTTGCGACCAACGCCAAGCCGTGCCGACGCCGAGCGGGCGAGAACATCGAGATTCGACCATTACGCCATGGGTGTTTCCTTGTTCAAGGGATTCTCCGAAGGGCGCATCAGCCGGTAGGACAAGGCGGTGGCCGTTGGGGCTTCCAGGTCACCTCGCGTGTCGGACTCGTGGAAGGCAGCGTAGGCGTTCATCACAAGTGATCCGAATTCATCGTGGTTCGAGGTGACTGCGGACGCAAAACGGCGGCACCGTGTCATTGGGCTGAGCGTCCAGCTCCTCCTGGAGATGCCGGTAGCACAAATGCGGATGGGTGAGTTCGAGAACAGCGATACGCCCATCAGACCGACGAGCAAGTCTCGCGATTATCGGGTGTCTCCATCCGCGAGCCGTCCACACTGGACGGACAAGTTGAGCTCTGAGTGTACCGTCGACGTCAGGACTTGCTACCCGGAAGGGCACAAGCATGCCGCATCCACTCGGACGATAGCCAATCAGTTCGTGGGCGAATCAACCAAGGGTGGGAAGGAGACGGGAAGGAAACGAGGGTCACCATCATGCCTGCTGCTGCGCGTGCTGAACGTGGCCCAGAACGCGAACGAAGGAAACCGAGAAGGATACCAACGAGAGATTTCTTGGCCTTGAAGTAGACGGTCGGAAGGAAACGATCAAGGAAACCGCCAAGGAGCCTCGCGCGGGTCGCTACCGTGCTGAAAGCGCGCGC
>JANOEZ010000117.1:0-1535 GCA_031413335.1 Nitrospirota bacterium | reverse complement strand
GGGCAATTGCCACCCGGAACAGGCCTGGGCTAAGATGCCCATGGAAACTCGCCGCCCAATGGACACGACGACAACTAGACTGAGCGAACCCTACGACGGATCGGCCCTCATTGCCGACCCCATCCACGAATACATCACCTTCACGGTGCCCTACTCCGACCACGATCCGTCGGAGAAGACGGAAAAGGACCTGATCGATTCTCCATGGATGCAGCGGCTCCGCTACATCTCTCAACTCCAGAGCGCGCGCTGGGTCTATCCCTCGGCCGAGCACAGCCGCTTCCAGCACTCCCTGGGCGTGATGCACGTGGCCGGCCGGTTTGCGCGCCACCTCTATCCGTCATTCGCCAAGGTCGTGCCGGACCTTCCCTCCCTGCCCTTCATTGAAGAGCTCCTCCGCATTACCGCGCTCCTGCACGACATCGGCCACGGGCCCTTCTGCCATTTTTTTGATGAAAACTTTCTGGAGCAGTTCGGTCTGACCCACGAGCGCATCGGGCAGGTCATCATCCGCGAGCATCTCGGCCGGATCATCCGCAAGATCCGTCGAAGCCCGCATGGCTCCTTCGCTCCCGGCGAGCAGCTGGATCCGGACTATATCGCGTTCCTGATTCTCAAGGACCCCGAGAAGGACAGCGGCCGCTACCCCAAATGGCTGGCCTTGCTCCAGCCCGTGATCGGCGGAATCTACACCGCGGACAATCTGGACTATGTCCTGCGGGACGCCTACATGTGCGGCGTGGCCGTCGGGCCGGTGGATCTCACGCGCCTCATCCACTACACGCTCATGACTCCGAAAGGGCTCACCATCCACCGCACCGGCCTGCCCGCGCTGCAGATGTTTTTGAACACCCGGCTGTACCTCTACTCCAACGTCTACTACCACCGGACGACCCGGGCGATCGACATTCATCTGCGCGAGATCTTCGGCGAGACCATGTCCTTTTTATTTCCGCACAATCCCCTGGACCACATGGACGACTACCTGCATCTCACCGACTGGTCGCTGATGGAAGCCGTCCGGAAATGGCCGCAGGACAAGAGCGAGAAGAAACGGAAGCTGGGCAAGGAATGGGCCCGCATTCTCGGGCGGGATGTGAAATGGAAGATGGCCTACAACGCGTTCCTGCCGACGCGGGGAGACGAACGGGGCCGCACCTTCATGGACCGGCAGACGATCGAACACCGCATCCGGAAAGCCCTGCCGCCCCGCCTGCAGAAACTGCCGTTCCGCGTGGATATGGCCAACCAGGACCCCCGCCCGATCAATCTGCTCAACATGGGTGAGTTCCAGATCTACGTCTACGACCCCGCCACGCAGGCCGTGTCCAAGGAAGCGCTGAAGGAGTTCTTCGATTATTTACCGGCGAGGATCGTGCAATTCAGAATCTTCGCCAAGGATCACCGCGCCGATGCTGAGCTGGCCCGCGTCGCCGAAAAGGTGCTCGCCTCGGACGGCCACAGCATCAAAACCAACGTCTGACACGACGACGTCACGGACTGGCATTTTTCTGAAGGGACTTCGGCGCGGCCGG
>JANOEZ010000116.1:0-2835 GCA_031413335.1 Nitrospirota bacterium | reverse complement strand
GCATAATCCGGGAAACAGATTCAGCATCGTCAACCGGGCATGTCCCAATACCTTTGGCCCGGAACCACGGGTTTTTGGATTCCGCAGAATTATTCCGGAATTTGTGTCAGAATCGCCTTCATGCCCTTCTTGGCGTACTCCGCCTTGTCCTGCATGATCTGTTCAGGCGACACATAGTAGGGCATCGGCATGGTCAGACCCCTTGCGCCGCATTAAGAATGACAACGGGCATACTCCCGCTTTCTTCCATGACCTGCTCAAGCGACACGTAGTATGGCATCGGCACGATCAGCCCTCTTTCTTCTTTCCTTCGAGTAGCGCGACATACAAGGATCGGACGCGGGATTCCTCGACATCCACGATTCCAGCAGCCGCGACCATCTTGGCGGTCGGATAGATGCCCCGTACGAAATCCGGTCCGCCGGTGCCGACGTCTTCATCCGCTGCCGTATACAGGGCGCGCAGAGCGATGTTCAGCGCATCCTGCTCGGATAGGTCCTTGCGGAACTGCTCGCGCATGGCGTTACGAGCGTCTTTGCCGCCCGATCCGATGGCGTAGTAATCCGACTCTTCATACCGGCCGCCGGTAATGTCGTATTTAAAAATCCGGCCCTCTTCCCGCTTCGCGTCATAACCGACGTAAATCGGAAGGACGACGAGCCCCTGAAACACCATCGGCAGGTTGGCCTTGACCATCTGGCCCAGCTTGTTGGCCTTGCCTTCGCACGAGAGCATCACCCCTTCGAGTTTTTCATAGTGCTCCATCTCGGTCTGGAACAGTCTGGCCATCTCGATGCAGGGTCCCGCAGCCCCGGCGATGGCCATCGCCGAATGCTCATCGATCTTGAAGACCTTTTCAATGCGGCGGTCAGCGATCTGGAATCCTTCCGTGGCCCGGCGATCGCCGGCGATCACGACGCCGCCCCGATACTTGATGGCCAGCACGGTTGTTCCATGCGCGACCGGCGGCACAGCGGCGCTCCGATGCTCGTCGGGAGCGGCCCCCAAAGGCGTCGCCGCGTATCCCCCTCGTCCGGACGGCGTCAGATCGGGCCGGTGCTGGGCAAGATAATCGAAAAAGCTCGAATTATGGTACTCGTCAGAAAAGAACGGCACGTGTCGTCGTCTCCTTGAAAACCGGTGTTCGCCGGATGACCCTGCGTCAGCTGGCCAGCTTGGCCAGCAGCGATTCCGCAGACTCCGAGGCTTCCAGTAATTCGCGCGTCAACGATTCTGTCCCCCGCAGCGGATCCATCAGGGGAATTCTTTTGATGGTCGTGTTCCCCACATCGAACAGCACCGAGGTCCAGCTGGCGGCGTAGATGGACTGTGAAAATCGTGTCAGGCACTGCCCGCGGAAATAGGCCCGCGTATCAGGCGGCGGCAGCCGTTCAGCCTTGTCGATCTCGCCATCCTGCAACAACCGGTCGATCAGATTGCCGCGCTCCAAGGTGTAGTACAGGCCCTTCTCGGGACGGATGTCGTGGTACTGCAAATCGAGCATCGCCACCCGCGGATCGTCCCAGCCGCATCCCTTGCGCTCCATGTACGACCGGATCATCTGACGCTTCGCCACCCAATCCAGCTCGCGCACCAGCAACGCCGGATCCTGCTCCAGCTTGTCGAGCACCTCTTCCCAGCGCACCAGGATGTCCTTGGTGATCTGATTCAGCTCGTGGCACGCGTAAAAATCCATCGCCGTTTTCAGATAGGCCCGCTGAACGCCGATCGCCGAGGTCGACCGTCCACCGGCCAGTCGCAGGGACCGTTTCACGTCGAGATCCCGCGAGACCATTTTGAGCGCCTGCACCGGATCCTCGAGCTCGATCTTCGGAAGCTCCGCGCCGGCCTCGACCATGCCCAGCACCACCGACAGCGTCCCAACCTTGAGATACGTGGACAGCTCGGCCATGTTGGTGTCTCCCACGATGACATGCAGCCGGCGATACTTGGACATGTCGGCATGCGGCTCGTCGCGGGTATTGATGATCGGTCGTTTCACCATCGTATTCAAATCGACCAGGCACTCGAAGAAATCGGCGCGCTGGGAAATTTGATAGTCGGCGGGACTCGTCTGATTTTCCGTCCCGACCTTTCCGGCTCCGGCATAGACCGGGCGCGTCACCAGAAACGGCAGCAACACCTGTATCAGGCGGTCGAACGGCACCGAACGGGACAGCAAATAGTTCTCGTGATACCCGTAGCTGTTCCCCTTCCCGTCAGAATTGTTTTTATAGAGGAGAAACTGTTCGTGGCCACGGGACTGGGACATCGCACGCAGGCAGGCGGCCAGGACACGTTCCCCGGCGCGCTCGAACGCGACCACCTGGCGGGGGTTCGTGCATTCCGGGGTGGCATATTCGGGATGCGCGCCGTCCACATAGAGCCGTCCGCCGTTGGCC
Organism: Nitrospirota bacterium; assembly: GCA_031413335.1. GTDB lineage: Bacteria > Nitrospirota > Nitrospiria > Nitrospirales > Nitrospiraceae > 2-02-FULL-62-14. The sequence goes on along the minus strand of JANOEZ010000116.1, from coordinate 433 downwards.
AGTGGCTTGTTCAGCAGCCGGTTATATTCGGGGCCCGGACGCTCGCGCTCGCCCTCGACTTCGAACCCGCGGGCGTCGAGCAGCGGATTCTCATTTTCGTAATCCCAGATCGCCTGTGGCGCCGGCAACGACGGGCACTGCCCGATCAGCTGCAACGAATGCGCGACCGGATCGAGCGACTCGACGTTCCGGGCGGCAATCCCGAATTCCGTTTCTGTTCCAAGCACACGTACCACGCTGACGCCTCCGACCGCGCTGCGGATGCTTAAAAGTAATGACCGGTGCTGATGGTTTCGATCTGGCGGCTCAGCTTGGAAATGCCGCTGATAACTCACCATCGCCTGCTTGCCCGCCTTATCCCGAGCCGCAATCACGCGGTGCGCATCGGGAGTTGTGGTGACCATCGGCTTCTCGCAGAGAGTATGGATGCCGT
>JANOEZ010000115.1:0-17271 GCA_031413335.1 Nitrospirota bacterium | reverse complement strand
TAGGAAATCCTGTCCAGACGCCGGGCGGCGGGCACGACGTTCGGATCGGCCGTATAGATGCCGTCCACGTCTGTATAAATGACGCACCGGTCCGCCTTGAGCGCCGCCGCCAGGGCCACCGCTGTCAGATCGGAGCCGCCGCGCCCCAGCGTTGTCACGTCCGACTGTTCATTGATGCCCTGAAAGCCTGCGACGATCGGGATGACGCCCTGCTTCAGGGCCTCCCGAATGCGATCCGCCGCCACGCGCGCGATCCGCGCCTTCGTGTGCGCGCTGTCGGTGATGATGCCGACCTGCCGTCCGGTGAACGACCGCGCGTCGATGCCACGCCCGCGCAACTCCATCGCCAGCAGCGCGATCGTCACCCGCTCGCCGGTCGAGAGCAGCAGGTCCATTTCGCGCTCGTCGGGATGTTTGGTGACCTCGTGGGCGAGCGTGATCAGCCGGTCCGTTTCGCCGCTCATGGCCGAGAGGACGACGACGAGGCGATGCCCCTCCTCCTTCGCCTTGGCCACCTTGTCGGCAACCCGGTGGATGCGCTCGACCGTCCCGACGGACGTGCCGCCGTATTTGTGCACCAGTAGCGCCATGCGCGTCAGCCCACATTACTCATGACGGTTCGTGACGAAACCGCCAAGACGCCACGCGAGACGGGCGCGTGGAGCCCCGAGAGGCCGAGGCGTACTTGAAACAGTACGTCGAGGCCGCGAGGGGCGAGCCCGCCCGCTTGGATGCGGGATACCAGCATCCAAGCTTGTCGTAGCGGCGTATCGGCGGTTGCAGTAGAAGTGTTCATGGGTAATGCGGGCTATCCTTGCGTGAAGAGTTTCGCCGACAGTTTGGTCGCATCCCGCGCGCCGTCCTTGACGGCGGCCGCGTCGGTTTCGTTGAATCCGCGCGAACCGGCCCTGGATTTTTTCAGCGGGCCGTTGCAGAGCGCGTACATCGGGTGCCGCGAGCCATCGTTGGGGACGCGCCCGCCGTCGCACACCAGCAGCAGGCGGTGCGGCCCGATCTTCGCCAATCCATCGAGCAGCGTGCCGACGATCTGCTTGTCGAATTCCTCCACGACCTTCACCGCAGCCTTCGCATCTCCCCTGGCCACGCCGGCCGGCATCTCCGCATGCAGATAGACAAAATCTTTTTTACCCAACTCGCGCACGGCCGCCTGCCCGCGGCTCAGAAAATCCGATCCGCCGGCGACGGCCACGTCGGACGGCTCGATCGCGTCAAGACCGGCGCAGAGTCCGATGCCACGGCGCACATCATTCGTCGCCACGACGGAACCGGAGACACGATGCCGCTCCGTGAAACTCGGCCAGTGGGACGCTTTTCCCTGCCCCCACAGCCAGAGGCAATGGATCGGCTTCAGACCGTTTTCCAGCCGCTGATCGTTCACCGGATGATCGCGCACAATGACCAGCGAGGCATCCATCAGCTTGCGCAACATGTCCGAGCCGTCCCCTGTCGGCAGGCACTCGCCGATCGGGCGTCCCGCTCCCTCGCGCGGATCGAGACAGACCGCGCGGAGCTTGCCGCCGACCCAGACCATCAAATGCCGGGACCCGCTGCCCGGATAAAACTGGATCGTTTCCGAGCCAAGTTGTTCGTTGACGGCTTCCAGCAGGTCGCGGGCTTCTTCACGCTCCAGGCGCTCGGCCTCGCCTTCCACCGTCACGGGCGCCGCCAGCTTCTTGATATCTCTGTAGGCGTCCTTGCCGGCCGCCGCGCCGCGCAACGTGACCATGCTGCACCGGTAGACGACATCGTGCTCGCCGACCGTCACGCCCAGGCTCGCGGCCTCCAGCGGACCCGGTCCCGGATAGAGCTTGCGCGGGTCGTACCCGAGCACCGCCGTCTGGACCATCCCGCTGGTAATGGACGGTCCGTCGACGGACACCACCGCAATGCCCATCTCTCCCTGACGCGCCACCGCATCCATATTGGGCGTGGCAGCCGCCTCGAGCGGTGATCGTCCTCCCAATTCCTTCCGTGGCCCGCCGGCCAGGCCGTCACCGTGCAGAACGATATATTTCATTCGTCTCGTCGAGATCCTTTATAGACTCAGCAACCGCGCGACCGCGTCGCGGCTGGCTTTAACCGTCACGGGTTGCTTCGATACGCTGATCGCCGTATCCGCATCCTTCAAACCATGCCCGGTCAGCGTGCAGACCACCGTGTCGCCCTCCTTCAATGCGCCTTGCTCGCGCAGCTTGATCACGCCGGCCACCGAGGCCGCCGACGCCGGCTCGCAGAACACGCCTTCCTCCGCCGCCACCAGACTGTAGGCATGGAGGATTTCCTGATCCGTGACCATATCGATCTTCCCGGAGGATTCCTTCACCGCCTCCAGCGCCAGTTGCCAACTGGCCGGGTTGCCGATCCGGATGGCCGTGGCCACCGTTTGCGGATCCTCCACGACGCGGCCCAGCACGATCGGCGCGGCGCCCGCCGCCTGGAACCCCATCATGCGCGGCAGCCGCTGAACCTGCCCCGCGGCCTTGTACTCCTTGTAGCCGCGCCAGTAGGCCGTGATGTTGCCCGCGTTGCCGACCGGCAGGACGTGCAGCATGGGCGCTGCTCCCAACTGGTCGCACACTTCGAAGGCCGCCGTCTTCTGCCCCTCGATCCGGAACGGATTGAGCGAATTGACGAGTTCAATCTTGTGTGTCGCCGCCAGTTCCTTCACGATCGTGAGGGCCTGGTCAAAATTCCCCTCGATCTGAATCACCGTCGCCCGGTGCATCATGGCCTGCGACAGCTTGCCCAGCGCGATCTTGCCCGCCGGAATGAGCACGTACACGGCCAGACCGGCGCGGGCCCCGTAGGCCGCCGCCGACGCGGAGGTATTGCCGGTCGAGGCGCAGATCACCGCCTTCGCGCCGGACTCCAGCGCCTTCGACATCGCCATCGTCATGCCCCGGTCCTTGAAGGAGCCGGTGGGATTCGCGCCCTCGAACTTCACGTACAGGTCGATGCCGGGCGCGATCTTCGCGGCCAGACGGGACGCCTTGATCAGCGGCGTGTTGCCTTCGCCGAGCGTGATGACCGGCGTCCGGTCGGTCACGGGCAAAAACTTGCGATACTCGTCGATGACGCCGCGCCAACGCATCATGGATCAACCGTGCCTCGTTAGACCGAATTCGCTCTTCGCAGGAAATCCTGGACGAATGACTACTGACGAATGACGAATCACGAAGACCTGCTCACTCGTCATGCCCCTCAACGCGGATCAAGGTGGTGGGCTCGGAGATGAACGCCATCTTGTCGATCTCGCGGAGTGCGGCCTGCACGTCGCGCTCGCGCGCCGTATGGGTCATGATCACGACGGGGACGGTCTGCGCTTCCTCGCGACCCTGCTGGATCACGGACGTGATGCTGATGTTGTGCCGACCCAGCACGCCGGCGATTTGCGACAGGACGCCGGGACGGTCGAGCACCATGAACCGCATATAGTATTGCGAGAGGATCTCCTCCATCGGCCGGATGCGCAGCGGCCGCCGCTGGTCCTGTTGGAACGACGCGGGCGGCACGCGGCCCGCCGCATCGCGCAGCAGATTGCGCGCGATCGCGATCACGTCGCTGACCACCGCGCTGCCCGTCGGCATGGAACCGGCTCCCTGGCCGTACAGCACAATGTCGCCCACCGCGTCGCCAACCAGTTGAATCGCGTTGTACACGCCTTCGACCTGGGCGATCGGCGAGGCGGACGGCACCATGGTCGGATGGACGCGCGCTTCGATTTCGCCGTCGAGAGACTTCGCAATCCCCAGCAGCTTGATCGTGAACCCGAACTCCTCGGCATAGGCAATGTCCACCGGTGTGATGCGGGTGATGCCTTCCGTGTATATATCCTTCACGTTGACCGGCGTGCCATAGGCAAGGCTCACCATGATGGCCAGCTTGTGCGCCGAATCGACACCGGCGACATCGAACGTCGGATCCGCTTCGGCGTAGCCGGCCGCCTGGGCCTCGGCCAGCACGTCCTGAAAACTCTGCCCCTCGCAGGTCATGCGGCTCAGGATGTAATTCGAGGTCCCGTTGATGATCCCATACAGCGACAGGATGGTGTTGGCCGCGAGCCCCTCCGTGAGGGCGCGGATCACCGGAATGCCCCCGCCGACGCTGGCCTCGAACCCCAGATCGACTTTCTGTCGCGCGGCCGCCTCGAAGATTTCCTCCCCGTGGACGGCCAGCAGGGCCTTGTTGGCCGTGACGACCGGCTTGCCCTTGATCAGGGCGTCGAGGATCACCCGCTTGGCCGCATCGTAGCCGCCGATCAACTCGATGACGATATCGACCGCCGGATCGTCGATCAGCGCCTTCGCGTCGTTGATCAGCACGCCGGGCGGCAGCGTGACGCCGCGATCACGGGTCGTGTCCAGATCGGCCACGCGCACGAGTTCGATCGGCACGCCGACGCGCCGCTTGATCAGCGCGCCGCTGCCCAGCAATATTTTGGCGACACCGGTCCCGACCGTTCCGAACCCGATCAGACCGACGCCGATGCGTTCCTTTTTCATTCCGGCTTCACTCCGCTCCTCCGAGCTTCAACGCCTTCTTGATGCCCCGCACAGCCTGCCGGGTCCGGTGCTCGTTCTCGACCAGCCCGAACCGCACGTATTCGTCCCCGCCTTCGCCGAACCCGATGCCGGGCGAGACAGCCACCTTGGCTTCCTTCAGCAACAATTTCGAAAATTCGAGCGAGCCCATCCCGCGAAACGGCGGCGGAATTCTCCCCCAGACAAACATCGTCGCCCGCGGCTTGTCGACCGCCCAGCCGGCCCGGTTCAGCCCGTCCACCAGCACATCGCGGCGCCGCTGGTAGCGGGCCACCGTTTCCTTCACGCAGTCCTGCGGCCCGTTCAGCGCGATGATGCTCGCAATCTGGACCGGCTGGAAAATGCCGTAGTCCAGGTAGCTCTTGATCTTGGCCAGCGCGGCGATCACCTCGCGGTTGCCGACGCAAAATCCCACGCGCCAGCCCGGCATGTTGTAGCTCTTGGACAGCGTGTAAAACTCCACCCCGATGTCCTTCGCCTCCGGGACTTGCAGGAGGCTCGGCGCGCGATAGCCGTCGAACACGATGTCCGCGTAGGCCAGGTCGTGCACCACGATGACGTTGTGCTCCTTGGCGAAGGCGACGATCTTCTTGAAAAACTCCAGGTCCACCACCGCCGTCGTCGGGTTGTGGGGAAAATTGATGATCAGCACGCGCGGCCGCGGCATCGTCTGCTTGTAGGCCTTCGTCAGATCCTCGAAAAAGTCGCTGTCCTGGCGCAGCTCGACGCCGCGCACTTCGCCGCCGGCGATGATCACGCTGTACATGTGGATCGGATAGGTCGGCGTCGGCGTCAGCACGACGTCGCCCGGCCCGATCATGGCCAGCGCCAGGTGCGCGATGCCTTCCTTCGATCCGATCGTGACGATCGCTTCCGTCTCCGGATCCAAGTCCACGTCGTAGCGCCGCTTGTACCAGCCGGTGATCGCGTGGCGGAGCTTCGTGATGCCGCGCGACGCGGAGTAGCGGTGATTTTTCGGATTGCTCGCGACCTCGATCAATTTCTTCACGATATGGTCCGGCGTCGGCTGGTCGGGATTGCCCATGCCGAAGTCAATGATGTCCTCGCCGCGATGACGCGCGTCCAATTTGAGCGCCTGCACCTGCGCAAACACGTAGGGCGGCAGCCGTTTGATTCTGTAAAACGTTTCAATCATCGCCATCTACCTATTTGCCGAATTCTCCGAAACTTTCAGGACGGACGGAGCCTTGCTCCAGACCGCCACGCCCCATGCTCACGGCCCTTGTATAGGAAGGTTTCATTCTAATGCAGCGGGCCAAATCAGTCAATTTTCTTCGGGGGTTGGGAGGTTTTCGCTTTTCCCGCGCTACGGGGCTTCCGTCGAACGTCGGCAGAGTCCTTGCCTGCCAGGAGGGTTTTTGCAATAATGCGCTAACCGATTGTACACTCGATTTCATTCCCGGCTTCCGCCTCATCCGCTTCCCAGGAGAGTACGTTCTCATGCCTCGTCTCGGCATCAACGTTGACCATGTCGCCACCCTCAGGCAGGCCAGGGGTGGCAGCGAACCGGACCCTGTGGCCGCCGCCCTGTTGGTCGAACTGGCCGGGGCGGACGGCATCGTCGTCCATTTGCGGGAAGACCGCCGCCACATCCAGGACCGCGACCTGACGCTGCTGCGCCAGACCGTCAAGACCAGGCTGGACCTGGAAATGGCCGCCGACGATGCGATGGTAAAAGTCGCGCTGGCCGTCAAGCCGCACTACGTCACGCTGGTGCCGGAACGGCGGCAGGAGCTCACGACCGAGGGAGGCTTGGATGTCGCCGGACACAAGAGCCGGTTGAAACGGGTCGTGGCCGCGCTACAGGACGGCGGCATTCCGGTCAGCCTCTTTATCGAACCCGACGCCGATCAGATCAAAGCGTCCAGGGCCATCGGGGCGAATTGTATCGAAATTCACACCGGCCGTTACGCCAACGCGCAATCCGAACAGGCAATTGAAACGGAATTCCGGGCCATCGTGAAGGCCGCGCAATTGGCGGCCAAATTGAAACTCGGCGTCAACGCCGGGCACGGGTTGAACTATTGGAATATTCAAAGGCTGACGGCGATTTCAGAAATCGAGGAATACAACATCGGCCACAGCATCATCGCGCGCGCCCTGCTGGTCGGCATGGACCAGGCGGTGCGCGAAATGAAGCGGCTGATCGGTAGGCCTGCATGACCATCGTCGGCATCGGCCTGGACCTTGTCAAAATCGACCGCGTGCGCGCCATCGCGGAGCGGTGGCAGGCGCGGTTCCTTGATCGCCTCTACACGGCGGCTGAACGACGCTACTGTCTCGCGCGGCCGTCCCCCTATGCGTCGTTTGCCGGACGCTTTGCGGCAAAAGAAGCTGTGCTGAAGGCGCTGGGAACCGGTTGGTCGGATGGGATCAGCTGGCACGATATCCAGGTGCTCAACGATCGAGCCGGGCGGCCGCGCGCGACCGTCTCGGGCCGCGTCAAAACGCTGATGAAGCGCGCCGGCGTCACCAACATCCACGTCAGCCTGTCGCACGACACCGACTACGCCGTCGCCGAAGTGATCTTAACAAAGAAGTGATGAGTACCGCGTGATGCGTGACATTGTTATTCTCTCACCCGTCACTGGTTTTTAAAAATGAAGATCGTCACCGCCGCCCAAATGAAGGAGCTGGACCGCCGGACCATCTCAGAGACGAAGATGTCTGGCGCCACATTGATGGAGCGGGCCGGAAGCGGGGTGGTCGAGGCGATGGGTCGGGCCGCCGGCTCCCTGGCAGAAAAAACCGTGACGGTCCTCTGTGGCAAGGGAAACAACGGCGGCGACGGGTTCGTCGTGGCGCGGTTGCTCCGGAAGCAACGCGCAAAAGTTCACGTCCTGCTGCTGGCCCGCCCCAGTGATCTGTCGGGCGACGCCAAAGCGATGCATCGAAGATTTCTCTCCGTCGCCGGCGCGAAGGCTGTGTCGGCTTCCCCCTCGACTGACACGATCCGCGCCGCCCTGGCTCAGAGCGATATGATTGTAGATGCGCTCCTGGGCACCGGCCTCTCGGCTTCCGTCTCGGCTCCCTATCGCGCGGCTATCGAAGCGATCAACGAGGCATCGGTCCCTGTCGTGGCGGTGGATCTTCCGTCCGGCATTCATGCCGACACAGGCGCGGTCATGGGCGCGGCCGTCCGGGCCGACATGACCGTCACATTCGGGCTGCCAAAGCTGGGCCTCTATACAGGCGCGGGCCTCGATCACGCCGGCCGGATTGAAGTCGTGGACATCGGCATTCCCCCGGCATTCGTCGAAGCCATCGCCAGTCGCGTTTCGCTCATCACCGCAGGAATCATCCGGCGGCTGATTCCTGATCGCCGGGTATCTTCCCACAAGGGCACCTATGGCCATGCCGGCATCATCGCGGGCTCGGTCGGCAAGACCGGCGCCGCGGCCATGGCAGCGAAAGCCGCATTGCGGGTCGGCGCAGGCTTGGTCACGGTCGCCACGCCGTCCAGCGTGAACGACACGCTGGAAGCCAAACTACTGGAAGCGATGACCGTCCCCATGCCCGAAACAAAGGCGAGGACCCTTGCGCGGGCCGGCCTCGAAGAGATCCTGTCGTTCATCAACGCGCGAACCGCGGCGGCGATCGGACCGGGCCTCACCACGCATCCGGAAACGGTCGAATTGATCCACGCGCTCCTGCCCCGATTGGAAAAACCGTCGGTACTGGATGCCGACGCACTCAACGCGCTCATCGGACGGACCTCGTTACTGGACGCCTGCAAGATTCCGCCGATCCTCACGCCCCACCCGGGAGAAATGGCCCGGCTGGTGGACGGCGCGTCAACCCGTTCCATCAACGAGGATCGCATCGGCGCCGCGCTGACATTCGCGCAGGCGCGACACGTCATGCTCGTCTTGAAGGGGGCCCGCACCGTCGTCGCGCACCCGGACGGACGCGTGGCCATCTGCCCGACCGGCAATCCCGGCATGGCGACCGCCGGCACCGGCGACGTGCTGACCGGCATGATCGTCGGACTGCTGGCGCAGGGACTGAGCCCTTGGGACGCGGCCTGCGCCGGCACGTACCTGCATGGGCTGGCCGGAGATCTGGCAGCGGCCGAGCGAGGATTGGCCGGTCTGATCGCAGGCGACGTGATCGAGCAGATTCCCTCCGCCCTGACCGAGACGATCCATGGCGCAGGCGGTTAAGGGACGCGCACCGCGCAAGGGCGGACGAAAACCCCGGCGTCAACCGTCCGGCGCGTGGCATTATCTGTCGACGTCCGTTGCGGACACCGATCGTCTCGGCCGCCGTATCGGCCGGGCGCTGCAGGGAGGCGAGATCGTGGCGCTCTACGGTGAACTGGGTTCGGGGAAAACAGCCTTGGTGCGCGGGATGGCCGCAGGGCTCGGAGCATCTCCGCAAGCTGTCAGCAGCCCGACGTTCGTCCTGATCCACGAATACCATGGCCGCCTGCGGCTCGCCCACGCGGACCTCTACCGGCTTCAATCCCACACGGAAGTGCTTCACGTCGGATTATCCGACTATGACGATGGGCGGACCGTGACGGCGATCGAATGGGCGAACAAGGCCGGTGACGAGCTGCCAGCCGATCGCCTGGAGATCCATCTTCAGCACCGCAGCCCCAACGTCCGCGAGATTGCCGTCATCCCTCGAGGCGCGCAGGCGCGCCGCCTGCTGGCGCGCGCGCGAAGACAACGACTCTCAGGCCGGACGGCCGGACAAAGGAGACAGGCGTCATGAAAGTTCTCTGGGCGCCCTGGCGCATGGCCTACATTAAGAACGCGCGCAAGCCCGCCAGGTGCATCTTCTGCAGCAAGCCGAAAGAACGGCGCGATGAGAAAAACCTCCTCCTGCACCGTGGACGCCACGGGCTCGTGATGATGAACCTCTTCCCGTACAACAGCGGCCACCTGCTGGTGGCGCCCTACGCGCACGTGAAGAGCCTGGAGCAGCTTCCCGATGAGGTCTCGCTCGACCTGCTGCATCTCACCCAGCTTTCGCTGAAAGTCCTGCGGGCCGAGATCAAGCCGGAAGGATTCAACGTCGGCATCAACCTGGGCCGTGTCGCCGGGGCCGGCATCGAGGCCCACGTGCATCTTCATATCGTGCCGCGCTGGAACGGCGACACGAACTTCATGCCGCTCTTTGCGGAAACCCGCGTGATGCCCGAACACCTGCAGGCGACATGGAAGAAGCTTCATGCACGCTTCCAGCGGATGAGCGTGAAGCCCGTTCGTGGAGGATCGAGAAAGCGAGCACGCTCATGATCCACCACATTGTTCCACATTGGGATGAGAACACGAACGTCATGCCATTGCTTGCAGAGGCCCGCGTGATGCCCGAACATTTACAGGCGACCTACCGAAAGCTCCTCAGGAGATTTCGCGCCATGTCTGTGGGCAGGCGTTCGAAGAAACGGACCCGCCGATGATTCGCCTGATCCTGGTCTTCATCCTGCTCGCCCTCTCGCTGAGTTTCTTTCTCCAGAATCAGGACCAGGAAGTCACACTCCGGTATTTCTTCGGATTGAAATCGGCGGAGACCCGGGTCTCTGTGCCGATCCTGAGCGGATTTGTGATCGGCCTGCTGGTTTCGTCCATCCTGCTGTTTCCCGCCTGGGTCCGGGGCCGGATCGAACTGCGGCGCAAGACCAAGCAGCTCCAGGAGGCCGAGGCCGAACTGGAACAACTGCGGGAGGCGGAGCGTGGCGTGGAACCCGAAGCCCCTCCCCCCGCTGGAGATGACGGACCTCCGGCATGAATGACGCCGATCTCTCCCCTCTCATGCGTCAGTACCGGGAGATCAAGCGCGCCTATGAGGGCGCGATTCTGTTTTTCCGCGTGGGTGACTTCTACGAAATGTTCTACGAGGATGCGGAAGAGGCTTCGAGGCTCCTCTCGATCGCCCTCACCTCGCGCGACAAGTCCAGCGCAACGCCCGTGCCCCTCTGCGGCGTTCCCTATCATGCCGCCACCGGCTACATCGCCAAACTGTTGAAGGCCGGCCGGACGGTCGCTCTCTGCGATCAGGTCGAAGATCCAAAACTGGCCAAGGGGCTGGTGCGCCGCGAAGTCGTCCGGCTCTATACGCCCGGCACCCTCACGGACGCCGAACTGCTGCGCCCGACGGAATCCAACTTCCTGGCCGCCGTCACCGCGGTGTCCCTCCCGCCGGACAGGTCCGCAGTCGGGTTGGCCGCGCTTGATCTCTCCACCGGAGAGTTTTGGGTGGCGGAGTTCACGGGAGAACAGGCCGCGCACGACCTGCAGGACGAACTGGCTCGACTTGAACCGAAGGAAGTGATCCACCCCGCTTCACTCGCCAACCCGATTCGCGCGGCCTGTACCTGCATAGGTGGTGCGCGGCTCTGCGCCCAGGATGCGTTCTCGTTCGACGCCCGCGAGGCGGAGCGGACGTTGCTGGAACAGTTTCGCGTGACTTCGCTGGAGGGATTCGGCTGCGCGGGCCTGACGCTCGGCATTCAGGCTGCCGGCGCGCTGGTGCGGTACCTGCGCGAGACCAGGCCGACGGCCAGCCTGGCGCACCTGCGCGGGCTCCGGGTCCGCCGCTCCGGCGAAGACATGCACCTCGATGGCGCGACGATCAGAAATCTTGAACTCATCCGGTCACCGGTCGAAAACCGGCGGGACGCAACCCTGCTGGCGGTCCTGGACCGCACCGTCACGGCGATGGGCAGCCGGCTGTTGAAAGATTGGATCGTTCGCCCCCTGCTTCGCCTGGATCCGATCCGGGCCAGGCTCGATGCTGTCAGTGAGCTGCTGCAGATACTCGAAACCCGCGTGGCCATTCGAACCGCGCTACGATCCGTGCAGGACATCCTGCGCCTGAGCAGCCGCGTCTCGCTGGGGGCGGCCTCGCCGCGCGATTTGCTGGCACTCAAACAATCGGTGGCGGTCCTGCCGGAGCTCCGCGCACGGGCGGCTTCCTGCCGCGCGCCCTTGCTGCGCGAGATGGCCGCAAGCTGGGACAACCTGGCTGATGTCCATGACCTGATCGAAAAGACGATCCTGCCGGATGCGCCCGTGTCCGTCAGGGACGGCGGCATCATCCGCGAGGGCCACGACGCAACGCTGGACGAGTTGCGGACGATCGGGCGTGACGGCAAGCATTGGATCGCCCAAATGGAAGCGCGGGAGCGCGAACGGACCGGCATCGAGTCTCTGAAAATCCGCTTCAATCAGGTCTTCGGCTATTACATCGAGATCACGAAAACCAATCTGGCGAAGGTCCCCTCCGACTACGGCCGCAAGCAGACGCTTGCCAACGCCGAGCGGTTCATCACGCCGGAACTGAAGGAACTGGAAGACAAGGTCACCGGCGCCGACCTCAAGCAGAAAGCGCTCGAGCAGGAACTCTTCGAACGCATCCGGGTACAACTGGCGCGGGAGACCGCCCGCGTCCAGGCGATGGGAGCCGCCCTCGCCGTCCTCGATGTGTTGGCGTCACTCGCGGAAACGGCCGGGCTCAACGGCTATGTACGGCCCGACATGGACGAGGGCGGGGAAATCCGAATCTCCGACGGTCGGCATCCGGTCGTGGAACGGCTGGACTTGCCGCAAGGCTTCGTGCCCAACGACACACTCCTCGACCTGGAGACCAACCGGCTCCTGATCCTGACCGGCCCCAACATGGCCGGCCCCAACATGGCCGGCAAGAGCACCTATTTACGACAGGTCGCATTGATCGTGCTGATGGCCCAGATGGGCGGCTTCGTGCCGGCCCGCTCCGCCCGCATCGGCCTCGTGGACCGGATCTTCACCCGCGTCGGCGCCTCCGATAATCTGGCCGCGGGCCAGAGCACCTTCATGGTGGAGATGACCGAGACGGCGCAGATTCTCAACAGCGCCACCGCGCGCAGCCTCATTCTGCTGGACGAGATCGGGCGCGGCACCAGCACCTACGACGGGCTGAGCATCGCCTGGGCTGTCGCAGAATACATCCAGGACCGCAGCCATGTCGGCGCGCGGACGATGTTCGCCACGCATTATCACGAGATGACGGAATTGGCGGACAGGCACCCAGGCGTGAAGAACTATACGGTGGCGGTGAAGGAACAGAATGAAGACGTGCTGTTTCTGCGCAAGATCGTCGAAGGCGGCGCCGACCGGAGCTACGGCATCCACGTGGCCAGACTGGCCGGCTTGCCTCCCGCCGTGATCAACCGGGCCAAGGAAGTACTGGCACAGTTGGAACAAGCGTCAGACCAACAGACCCAACTCGGCCCTCAGTCCTCAGTCCTCAGCCCTTTATCTCCCGACCCATCGCTTCCCGCCCCTCACCCCATCATCGAAGAGGTCCGCCAGATTGATCTTTTCTCGATGACGCCACTCGAGGCCATGAACCGGCTGGCCGAGCTGCAGCGAAGTCTGGACAAGAAAGACCCACAGTAAAAGCAAAGGGGCGACGTCCCTTTCGGAACGTCGCCCCTTTAGAAACAGACTCGTTAAATCTTAGTGCCCGCCGCCCGCGCTACCTGGCAAGTTATACTCAGCAGTCCACGGGATCAATCCACCCACCGGCTTCCCACCTGGGAGAAGCACGTCATAGTGCATGGGTACCGTGCCAGCGCCCTTCGGAGTGGTATTGAGCATCTGCTTGGCCTTGTAGCACCCGGCTTCGAATTCATCCTTGCCCTGGCAGGCCGCTTCTTTCAAGGTGCGGATGCCTCGCGGCTTCGCCGGGTCGCCAGCAATTTCCGGCAGTTTCTTCACCGAGGTGATGACCCGGTGATTCTGCTCCGTCTCCTGCACCGTAAACTCAATCAAGGCCGTCGAAGAAGCGGGCGGCACTTCCTTGGCCGCCGCTGGTCCTGCATGCGGGCGGGCCAGTTTCTTCAATTCGTCCCAGGCGCCCTTGTCCGCATAGAACTTGAGGTTCTTACCCGGATGAATCTTTTGCCAGTAATAACCGCTCTCGGCATTGCCGCCGAACACGGCGACATTGATCCACACCGCTTCATCGTAGGGATCGATGATGATCACCCGCCCCTGCAGCGTGGTCGGTTTGCTCATGTCGCCCCACTCGAACCGCTCCTGGAACGCTTCGATGGCCAGGGCGGTGGAGGTCACACCGACCACCAGGGCCATGGCAGCGAGGAACGCCCAGCCTGTCTTATGAACTCTCATGATGCTCCCTCCTTAAAGAACCGAGATGATGGTCATCAAAAAACGGTCAATGAACTTCGTCTTAGTCCTTCTTCAACAACTTGAAGTCAGTGATCGTCCGGCCGTCCAGCGTCACTTCCATGGCGACGAGCTCCTGCGACGCCTTGATGATCTTGTCCATCAGGCCCTTGTCCTTCACAGCCAGGCGCACGGTCGTGGCCGCATGGTACCAGCCGGCATAGGGATTGTTCTTATCGGTCCCGCCGGTGAAACCCCAGGCGCAGCAGACAAACAGAGGATCCGGAGGACGCACATCGAGATCGGAGGAGGCCCGCCCGCTCGGCGTCCCCGAGGCTGGCGCATCCGTGTTCCAATACTGAATCCCAAACAGGAGTTCCTTTTCGGGATTATCCGCCCACTGGGCCCAGACGCGGCCCTTGAGCGTCTTGGCCGCTTCTGCCTTGAACGCACCCTTCGCGCCGACCGCGATATCGGAAGGTCCGGTCGGTCCGGCAGGGGCATCCGCCGCCACGGCAAAGCCGGCCAGCATCACGCCCATAACAAAGAAGAAGGAAACAGCCGCTATAACGACGCCTCTCTTCATCACTCGTCCCTCCTTACAAAAATAAAAAACAACCGATCACAATCCTACTTATAAGTGCATCAAAAGTCCCAAGCAGGGGGCAATCGTACTGAATCCCTCAAATCTTGTCAAGGAAATATTTGGCCAATTTGCGGCTGCAAAAAACTCTTAAAATGCAAGCCCTGTCAACAAGTTAGGAAGAGGCTCGGAGCGGCATTAATTGATCGCAGAGGCGATGGCCCGGCGCGACACGGGCCCGAGCGCCGCAACGGCAAGGCAACGCCGATCGAAGAGTTCCCGGCTCAATCCGAGCAATTGGGCTTCGCTCACGCGGTCGATGCCCGCCATCACTTCCTCCAAAGACACCCGGCGCCCATGGTGCAGTTCGTCCTTGGCCAGCTTGCCCATCCGGCTGGACGTGCTTTCCAGACTCAGCATCACGCTGCCCTTCATCTGATTCTTGGCCCGCGCCAGTTCGTCCCGTCGAATCCCCTTGGTGCAGAGCCGCGCGATTTCCTTCGACACCAGTTCGATGACTCTCGGCGCTTCCGAGGGACGGGTCCCGGCATAGACGGACCACATGCCGCCGTCGCTGTAGGCCGACAGACAGGAGTAAATGGAATAGGCCAGCCCGCGTTTCTCGCGAATTTCCTGAAACAGGCGCGAGCTGACGTTGCCGCCCAGGACGGCATTGAGCAGCGCGGCCGCATACCGGTCCTTGTGCTCGACGGAGATGCCCTTGAGTCCCAGGCACAAGTGCGCCTGCTCCAGTTGTTTCTCGTGGACCTGCAACCCGCCGTGGATGTCCGCCGGACGCCGGTTCCGCCGCATGGCCGCCGGACGCTCGAACCGGCCGAAGTGAGCGTCGAGCAGCGCTAGCAGGCGCTTCTGGTCGAAGTTGCCTGCGACGGCCACGACCGTTTCCTGCGGATGGTAGTAGCGTTGAATGTAGCCGAGAATGTCGCGGCGTGTCAGGTTCTCGATGGTGGCGGGCTTGCCCAGAATCGGCCGGCCCAGTGGATGCGTACCGAAGATCTGCTGCGTGTGCAGGTCCTGCACCCATTCCTCCGGTTCGTCCCGGACCATGCGCATCTCTTCCAGAACCACCCGTTTCTCTTTTTCGATTTCGTGTGCCGGAAAGCGGGAGTGGTGAAACAGATCGGCCAGGAGCGCGACGCCAGGCTTCAACTGCTCATCCAGCACCTTGATGTAGAAGGTCGTCGACTCGCGGGTCGTGAAGGCGTTCATCTCGCCGCCCAGGGCGTCGATCTCGCGGGAAATCTGGGCGGCGGAGCGTGAGGTGGTCCCTTTGAAGAACATGTGCTCGATGAAGTGGGAGAAGCCTTCTTCTCCCTGCACTTCATCGCGCGACCCGACGTTGACCCAGATGCCGATCGTCACCGACTTGAGCGCCGGCATCCGCTCCGTCACGACCCGCAGGCCGTTGTCGAGCACGATCTTGCGATACATCAGCCGCCGGACGAGTCCTTCGCGGCGCCGACCTGCGGCGGGGCCATGGCCTCTTTGCGACTGAAGACTTTCCGCCGTTGCTCGACGGCTTTTTTGCCACGCATATGCCGACCCAGACTCCGATCGACGGGGCTGTGCATGCGCTGGCGACACTTGCGCAGCATTGCGACATCGTGGTGCTGACCAATATCGCCGATCATCACGCCGTGGCGCGGACGACGGAGCTGGCGCGGCTGGGGATGCCGTTTCGGGTCATCGGCAACCATGGGCCAAAGGGCGAGCCGATCCGGGCGCTTCTCGACGAATTCCAGCCGTCGGCAGCCGTGTTCATCGACGACCTGCCGCCGCACCACACGTCGGCGAAGCGGATTGTGCCGCATGTTCACCGGTTGCACATGGTGGCCGAGGCGCCGTTGCGCGGCTTGATCCCCCATGCCGCCGATGCCGATGCGCGGATCGACCATTGGCCGGAAGCGCTGGCGCATATCCAGGCCGTTCTGAAAGGAGCCACTGCATGACCAACGAGACCCCCGAAGCCCGCCTGGCGGCGCTGGGCATCACCGTGCCAGTGGTGGCACCGCCGGCGGCAAATTACATCCCGACGGTGGCCGTGGGCGGCCTTTTGCACGTGTCTGGACAGATTCCGTTCGGGCCTGATGGCAAGCCGATGCCGGGGCGACTGGGCGAGACGATGGATACCGAGGCCGGCATTGCGATGGCGCGGCTGTGCGGGATCGGCGTGATCGCGCAGGTCAAGGCGGCGCTCGGCTCGCTCGACCGGGTCGAGCGGGTGGTAAAGCTGGGCGTTTTCGTCAGCTCGACCGCCGATTTCACCCAGCAGCCCGAAGTCGCCAATGGCGCATCGGACCTGATGGTCGCAGTTTTCGGCGACGCCGGGCGCCATGCCCGGTCGGCGGTCGGCGTCGCGGTGCTGCCACGCGGCGTCGGCGTCGAAGTCGACGCCATCTTCGCCATCCGGGATTGATGCCGGAGATACGCGCGCGGGTGCTGACCGCCGCGGCCGATGTTTCGGCGGCGGACTGGGATGCCTGTGCCGGCCCCGACAATCCGTTCGTCGCGCATGCGTTCTTCGCGGCGCTGGAACAGTCGGGCAGCGCCTGTGCCCGGACCGGGTGGCAGCCGGCGCATATCGTCGTCGATGGCGCAGACGGCCGCCCGGCGGGGATCCTGCCAGCCTACCTCAAATCGCACAGCCAGGGCGAATATGTCTTCGACCAGGGCTGGGCCGATGCCTGGGAACGCGCCGGCGGGCATTATTACCCCAAGCTGCAATGTTCGGTGCCGTTCACGCCCGCCACAGGCCCGCGGCTGCTTCTGCGAGAGCCGGGCGCCGCCCCTGCCCTGCTCGCGGCGGCCGAAACGCTGGCGCGGCAGAACAAGCTGTCGTCGGTGCACGCGACCTTCCTGACGCCCGAACAGCAGGGGTTGTTCGAGGCGCAGGGCTGGTTGATGCGGGTGGGCGAGCAATTCCACTGGTCGAACGAGGGCTATGGCTGCTTCGACGATTTTC